>JAOZVT010000097.1 GCA_025869455.1 Prosthecobacter sp. | reverse complement strand
GACTATGACGTGGATGGAGTCACCTCCATGGCGCTGATGCACCTTACCTTGAAGGCCTATGGTGTGATACCCCACCTTTTCCTGCCTTCCCGCATGGAAGAAGGCTACGGGCTGAGCATGGACGGCTTCACCCGTTTGTTTGAGGAGTTTGGCAAGCCGGACCTCCTTCTGGCCCTGGACTGCGGCACCACCTCCATCAAAGAACTCACCTGGCTGCAAGAGCAAGGCGTGGACTGTGTGATCGTGGATCACCATGAGCTTTCTCCGTTTGGCCGCCCCCCCTGTCTTGCCTTGGTAAACCCGAAGCTGGGCACGGAATACCATTACTTCTGCACCGCAGGTCTGGTCTTTAAAGTCGCCCATGCGCTGCTCAAGACACGTCGCGTGGATTTTGACCTCAAAGAAGCGCTGGATTTAGTCGCGCTGGGTACCGTGGCCGATCTTGTGCCGCTAGTGGATGAAAACCGCCTGCTGGTGCGGCGTGGCCTGGAGGCTCTGGCACAGACAGAACGGATCGGCCTACGGGCGCTCAAAGAAATCGCGGGCGTGGATGGATTCATCCAGACCCATCACGTGGGGTTCCGCCTGGGGCCGCGCCTGAATGCGGCAGGTCGCCTGGATACGGCTGCCACAGCACTGCAACTTCTCTTAGCCGAAGATCCGCTGGTCGCCTCAGATTACGCGACCTTACTGGAAAATCATAATCGTGACCGCCAAGCGGAGGAACTGGAGGTTTTTAACGAAGCCGAACAGCAGCTTTTAGCCATGGGGGATCTGGAACACATCCCCGCCGTGGTGCTGGGATCACGCAAATGGCACCCAGGGGTAGTGGGCATTGTCGCCTCCCGCATTTCACGCTTGGTGCACCGTCCCACGATCCTTTTTTCGTTTGATGAAAATGGCATGGGCAAAGGCAGCGGTCGCAGTATCCCAGGATTCTCCCTGGTCGAGGCCATTGAATTTTGCCGCGAGCACATCACGCGCGGCGGTGGTCACGCCATGGCCGCTGGCGTCTCCGTGCATGAAGATAAGCTGGAAATCTTCCGCGAGCGCTTTTCTGAAGCCGCCCGGCGCGCCTTGAGTGAAGAAGCGCTCACTCCCATTCTGGAACTGGATGTGGAAGTTCGTCTGCGGGATCTCTCCCTGGAGTTCCTGCGCAATTTCCGTCTCATGGAGCCCTTTGGCCAGCGGAACCATGAACCTATTTTTCTCTGCCGCAAAGTGACCCCGCGTCTGCCGGGCCGCCTCATGAAAGAGAAGCATCTGCGGGTGATGCTGCACCAAGAGGGAGCCTCCATGGAAGCCCGCTGGTTCAATGCCCCACTGAAAAATTTGCCCAAGCCTCCCTGGGATGTAGCCATGCGCGTGCAGCGCAATTTTTGGCGCGGTGAAGAACAGTGGCAACTGACGCTAGACGCAGTGCGTACTTCAGAGTCTGTATAAAGACATAATTTCCATAATGGCCTGCAAAGTTTAATCGACAATTGCCGCCGAGTCTTAAAGGATTAAGGTATTCGAAAATGGTGATAATTTGTGAATCTATTATTCGACGGCTGCCGCTAAAGCCGTTGATTTTGATCACTCTATTTTTGCTGGGGATTGGAATCTGTCCTGGAGCTGACTCAAGCCGGACCGCTCTGAAAAAAGTCCGCATCCAGCTCAAGTGGCATCATCAGTTTCAATTTGCTGGATACTACGCAGCCCAAAGTCAGGGTTATTACCGCAATGCAGGCCTAGACGTTACCATTGTGGAAGGCACCCCCAAAGAGCCCCCGCTAGAGACCGTCCTCTCTGGGCGTGCTGATTTCGGCGTCACTGATACTGATGTGCTCCTGGCCCGCTTGGAAGGAAAACCCGTGGTGGTTTGTGCAGCCATTTTCCAACACTCGCCCTACATCATGCTCAGTTTGGCGGAAAAGGGACTCACCAAGCCTTCAGATTTGATCGGCAAACGGGTCATGGTATCCACAGACCAAGGTGAAGCTGAACTCCGCGCCATGATCTTGCGGGAAGGCATTTCACAAGAAAAATTCCAATTCCTGCCTCACACTTGGAATCTTCAAGATTTGATCGAAAACCGTGTGGATGCGATTTCTGCCTACAGTACCGTGGAGCCTTCCCAGCTGCGGCAGATGGGGTACACGCCATCCATCATCCGATTCAGTGACTACGGCGTGGATTTTTATGGGGATACTCTCTTTACCACAGAAGCACTCATCAAAGCAGATCGTGCCCTTGTACGCGCTTTTGTATCAGCTTCATTGAAAGGCTGGGACTACGCCATAAATCATCCAGAAGAGATGATCGAACGCATTCTCCAAATGCCCAATGTGAAAGAGCACGGCATCCAGCGGACAAACCTGGAAATTGAAGCCCGTGAAATGGTACCCCTCATCCAGGCAGATTTAGTGGATCTCGGTCATATGAACGAAGGACGCTGGGAACGGATCGCCCATACTTTTGTCGAAACTGGCATCATCAAAGAAGTAGTTAACCTAAAACATTTCATTTTTGAACCCCAGCCCTCCCCGAATTTAAAACCTCTGTTATGGGGAATTGCCATTCTCGGGATGATCGGCGGATTGATCGTCCTTTGGACCCTTCAACTCAGACACCAGGTTGAGCAACGCACCCGTGAGGTGAAAGAAGGCCAGTATAAACTTTCCGCTATCCTCGACAATACCTTCCAACTACAAGGCTTGCTTGACCCTGACGGGAAAGTTTTGGAATCCAACAGTACCGCCATCCATTTTTCCGGCATCCAGCGTTCTGACGTTCTGGGAAAATTTCTCTGGGATACCATTTGGTGGGCTCATGCCACCTCTGAACAAGAGAAACTGCGCTTGGCCATCCATCAGATTCAAAAAGGCCAGGATAGCATTCGTTTTGAAACACAGCGCCCAGACAAAATGGGAACCCTTCATATGTTTGACTTCTCTGCCCGCGCGGTCCGGTCAGATGAGGGAACGCTGCGGTTCATCATGGTGGAAGCCTATAACATTACCGACCGCAAACGTGCGGAGAATGCTCGACGCGTATCTGAAGCCAATCTTCTGGCTCTCCTGGAAAACAGTTCTGGAGCCATCTGGTCCCTAGATCGCGAAATGCGTTACCTCACTTTCAACTCGCGCTATCAAGATCAAATCTTAGTCCAGGGGGGCCAAAAGGTACAGATAGGTCAGCGGGTGGATGAAGTGGAATCGGCATCACACTTTGCCCGCTGGCAACCGCACTACCTACGCTCCCTGAAAGGAGAACGATTCAAAATCACTTTTGAACAAGAAATCAGAGGTAAGAACCGAACCTTCCAGGCCTCTTTTAACCCTATCCGTCATGGAGGAGAGATCACAGGGGTCTCTATTTTCAGCGATGATGTGACGGATCAAAAGCACTTGGAAGATCAGCTACGCCAGTCGCAGAAAATGGACGCCATCGGCCAGCTCGCCGGAGGTGTGGCCCATGATTTCAATAATCTACTCACCGTGATTCAGGCCAATGCTTCCTTGGCTAAAATCGTGAAACTATCTCCCGAGATGACCACTCGGGCCTTCAGCGAAATTTTAGACGCTTCCAATCGAGCCGGTGCCTTAACCCGTCAGTTATTGACCTTCAGTCGGCAGCAACCCGTCAACAAGGCCACGCTCAACCTCAACCAAGTGGTATCTGACATGAATCGGATGCTGCAACGCCTAATCGGGGAGACCATTCAGATCCATCTGCGGCTGAGTCCCGACCCAGCCATGATCCATGCGGATGCCAGCATGATGGAACAGATTGTCCTAAATCTGGTGGTCAATGCACGAGACGCCATGCCACAGGGCGGCACCTTAGCCCTAACGACCCGACTATTGCCACTGAAGCAGCTGCCGCCGCAGTCACCACCTGAGGCCAAGCCAGGAGAGTATGTCTGTCTGGAAGTCCGCGACTCTGGGACTGGCATTGCCGAAGAACACCTGAATCGGATTTTTGAACCCTTCTTTACCACCAAAGCTGTCGGTCAAGGCACTGGCATCGGCCTCGCGACAGTCTTCGGTATCGCCCAACAGCATGGAGGGTGGGTCACTGTGACTAGTCAGGTGGGGGTAGGTTCAGCTTTTTCCATTTTCCTCCCCGTCATCAGCAGCCCCGTCCAAGCACCTGCCGAAGATGAAATCATCCTTTCCGCCAATGCTCCTAGAGGAGACGCCACCATCCTCATCGTCGAAGACGAAAGTACCGTCCGCAATATTGTGAAGCATGTCCTCACCAGCCACGGCTATAAAGTCCATGAAGCCGTCAGTGGTAAGGAAGCGCTTGATCGCTGGAATGAAATAGGGGCGGAAGTGGACCTCATGCTGACAGATATGGTCATGCCAGGAGGCATCTCAGGATACCAATTGGCAGCCCAGCTCAGCGCCCTCAAACCGACCCTGAAAATCATTTACTCAAGCGGTTACTCGGCAGAGACTTTCCGCCGAGACACCGTGCTGCCAGAAGACGCGGTACTTTTACGCAAGCCCTACACGGCAGCGCAGTTGCTCATAGAAGTACAACGCATGCTGCCAGAGGTAGCGCCCAAAGACGAGCCCGTTTAGGCACCCTTTAGGCACCCAATTCCTTGCTGCGCTCTGTCGCCTTACGCACGGCTTGGATCAGCGCATGACGCAAACCCTGGGCCTCCAACTGCTCCAGGCCGGCAATGGTCGTCCCGCCAGGACTCGTCACTTCATCACGCAGCGCTGCGGGGTGCTTTCCTGTCTCTAAAACCATCTTGGCAGCACCCGCCACCGTTTGAGCGGCCAGTTGCAAGGAGACAGCACGTGGCAAACCCATCAACACACCGCCATCGGCCAAAGCCTCAATCACGGTGTACACATAAGCCGGGCCACTGCCACTGAGGCCAGTCACAGCATCGAGAAGTTTTTCAGAAACCTGATCAGCCGTCCCGACACTGCCCAAAATTTTAACCGCTGTTTCCGCATCCGCTGGAGTGGCAAGGCTACCGCAGGCAAAAGCAGCCGCTCCAGTCGCCACCAAGGCGGGAGTATTTGGCATGCAGCGGATCACACGCTGTTTCCCACCCAGCCAAGTTTCCAGTTGGGTGATGGAAATGCCTGCCGCAATGCTGATGAAAAGACGGCTGCCTTCCAGTTTCGCCAGACCTTCACAGAGGCTCTTCATGTCCCCCGGCTTCACGGCCAACAGCACCACCTCAGACTCCACGCCTACCTGGGCAGGCGATCCGACGGCGGTCTGGCAGGTGAGGGTTTCTTGGAGTGCTTTCTCAGCGGCAGGCAGCACATCACTGAGGGTGACGGACAGCTCTGCGCTGCCCAATGCCTTTTCCACACCGCGCAGAAGAGCGCCGCCCATTTTCCCACAGCCGATAAGTCCGAGTTTCAACATGCTGCGATGGTGGCGGCAGCACTGGAATCGTGCAAGAGAAGATCAAGCCTTCCCGATCAAGAGCATGCGAAGGCCAAAAACGACCAAAACGGTGCCAAAGATCCGCGTCAGGGTTTCATTGCTCATGCTTTTCAGCCAGCCAGACCCAAAATAAGCAAACACAGACGCCGAAATAGCCGTGACGGCCACAATCTTCCAATTCACCAAACCGCTACGTGCGTTTTGAGTCGTCGCCATGAGAGCCGTGGGAATGATGATGGCTAGGCTAGTCGCCACGGCCTGCTTCTGCGGCAGGGCCAAGAATAAGACAAAGGCTGGCACCATGACAACTCCACCACCGACGCCACACAAAGCCGCGATCACACCGCCCAAAATACCGACCCCGAGACAAATAAGGATTTCAGAAAAAGGCACGGCAGAAAGGATGAAGTTTTTTTGTTGGTGAAAAAGGTCTGAATTCGTTATCTTCTTTGTCGTCTTAGTACACACGAAAAAACATGCTTCATGAAAAACCTCTTCATCCTGCTTACCCTCGCCTTATTCACTTCCCTGGCCTCTGCTGCTGAGTCCCTGAATAAAGTCTGCCCGATTTCTGGCAACCCCGCCAATCCCGCCATCACGAGCAATTACAGCAAAACGGTGGCTGTCTGCTGCGACCGCTGCAAAAGCCAGTTCAATTCCAACCCCAAGGGTTACTTGAATAACATCCTGACCGCCAATGGCGTGCAGTGCCCGCTGAGCAAAAAGAAAGTGGACCCATCCAAGACCGTGACCTACGCACGTCAGGTTGCCTTTGCCGATGCAGCCAGCAAAGCCACTTTTGATGCTGCCCCTGACAAGCACATCAAGGAAGTGCGCCAATAAGCTCACCTCTTACATTCTCTCCCAAGCGACAGGCTTCCACCTGTCGCTTTTTTATGCCAGCAAAGGCTCCACTCGTTCCTGAATCAGCTCAATCAAGGTCGGGTCCATGAACTCGTAATCGTCGGGAATGTCCAGAACCTCGATTTGCAGATCTCTCATCAAGTCTGGGAAATCATCGCGAAGACGTTTTTTGTGCCAATGCTCCATGACACAAATCACGTCCGCCCAGAGCAGCAGTTTTTCACTCACGCGGATGCGGGCTGCCGAGCTGACACCCGCAGACCGCACCTGCACGCGTGCGTCATTTTGATAAACAGCCTCAGCCGTGGGGCTGCGCCAATGATTAAGCGAACAGAGAAAAAGCAGCTTCACAGTTCGGTGCCATGGGCATGATCTTCTTCCTCAATAGGCTTCTTCACCTTACGGCTGAGGAGCACAAAGAACACGGGAGTAAACAATAGACCAAAGAAGGTCACGCCGATCATGCCATAAAACACTGCGGTTCCCAGAGCCTGACGAATCTCAGCCCCTGGGCCACGGGCGATCACCAGCGGCAACACACCGAGAATGAAGGCAAAGCTGGTCATCATGATCGGGCGCAAACGCAGGCGAGTCGCCTCCACCGCAGCCGACCATTTATCCATCCCAGCTTCCTGACGCTGCCGGGCAAATTCGACGATGAGGATGGCATTCTTTGCCGCCAATCCCACCAGCACCACCAGACCGATCTGAGTGAACACATTGTTATCCATCTGCCGCAGCCAGACCCCAGTCAGGGCACTGAGCAAACACATGGGAACAATAAGAATCACTGCCAACGGCAAACTCCAGCTTTCATACTGGGCGGAGAGAACCAGGAACACAAACAGCACGCAGAGCGGGAAGATGAATAAGATGGTGTCTCCAGCCAATAGCTGCTGATAGGTGAGGTCTGTCCATTCAATGGCAAAACCGTCTGGCAATTTCTCCGCCGCCAGTCTTTCCACGGCCTTCACCATATCACCCGAACTGAGCGCTGAGGTGGTATTACCGTTGATGTCCGCCGTCACATACATGTTGTAACGGGCCACGCGGTCTGGCCCGCCGATGCGTTTCATTTTCACCAGCGCCCCTAAGGGAACCATTTCACCCTTTTGGTTACGCGTCTTGAGCTTCAGTACATCTTCAGGCCGCACACGATACTGTGGCTCCGCCATGGCCGTAACCTGATAGGTGCGACCAAAGAGGTTAAAGTCATTCACATAAGCAGAGCCCAGATAGACTTGCAGCGTCTCATTGATGTCTGCCAAGGAGATGCCCATGTTCTTGGCCGCCTGACGATCAATATCCAGATAGAACTGCGGAACATTGGCGCGGAAACCAGAGATGATGGAGGTAAATCCTGGCTCTTCTCTCAAAGAGTCCATGAGCTTATTCGTGGCACTCTGGAGGGAGGACAGACCAGCATTGTTTAAATCCTGAACCTGGAATTTGAAGCCCCCGGCATTGCCTAGACCACGCAGCGCTGGCGGTGGTAAGACGATGACTCGCCCAGCCTGAATGGTGGAAAACCGCTTCTTAATCTCCGCAATCAATCCATCGGCACTCAGTTCTGGCGTCGTCCGTTTTTCATGCGGATCAAAGACCAAGAAGGCAGCCCCCACATTGCTCTGGTTCGCTTGAAGCACGGATGAATAACCAGAAATAGCGAAGGTATGGGCAATGCCCGGAACTTCACGCGCCATGGCATCCATCTGCCGCACGACGGCATCCGTACGCTCAAACGAAGCTCCGTCCGGCAGCTGCACCACCACGATCATGTAGCCCATGTCCAAGCTAGGAATGAAACCCGTCGGCGTGTTTTTGAAAAGGTTTCCTGCTACGGCAATCAAGCCTGCATAGACCAGCAGCACCACCAAACTGATGCGCACAAGCTTACCGACAATGGCACCGAACATTCGGGAGATTCCATCAAAGAGAGCATTGAACAGACGGAAGAACCACCCGAACAACAAATCAATGGTGCGCTGCAGCATGTCCGGCTTTGCACCATGACGTGGCAACAATAGAGCCGTGAGCGCCGGGCTCAGTGTCAGCGAGTTGAAGGCTGAAATAATCGTGGAAGCCGCAATGGTGAGGGCGAACTGACGATAGAACTCACCGGTGATGCCACCCAGGAAAGCCGTCGGCACAAACACTGCCGTCAGCACCAGTGCCACCGCAATCACGGGACCCGTCACCTCTTTCATGGCCAGCAGCGTGGCTTGGCGTGGCGAATGCCCTTTGGCAATGAATCGCTCCACGTTCTCCACCACCACGATGGCATCATCCACCACAATCCCAATGGCCAAAACTAGGCCAAAGAGGGAAAGATTGTTCAAGGAGAATCCAAAGGCCTGCATCACCGCCAGGGTTCCGACGAGAGACACCGGCACAGCCAGCAAGGGGATCAAAGAAGCGCGCCAGTTTTGCAGGAATATCACCACCACAAAGACCACCAGGATGATGGCCTCGATCAAGGTATGCACCACCGACTCCATGGAGGCCCGGACGAAGCGCGTCGGGTCATAGTTGATGCTGTAACTCATGCCCGAAGGGAAGCGCTTGCTCAGTTCCTTCATCTTCGCATACACGTGTTCCGCCGTGTCCAGAGCGTTTGACCCTGGTAGCTGGAAAACGCGCAGAGATACCGCATTCTGCCCATCGCTGTAACTCTTCACCGCGTAGTCGCGTGCACCTAACTCAATGCGGGCCACGTCTTTGACACGAATCACCTGCCCATCGGCATTCGTACGGATCACGATGTCTCCAAACTCTTCCGGGCTGATCAGTCGCCCTTTGGTGGTCAGGGTGTAATTGAAACTTGTGCCTTCGGGTGTCGGCATGGTGCCCAGCTGCCCAGCCGCCACCTGGACGTTTTGCTCACGAATGGCCCGCAGTACATCCCCAGCGGTCAACCCACGGCCAGCGATCTTGTCCGGGTCCATCCAAATACGCATGGAGTAATCCAAGCCGCCGAGGGTAGAAGCCTCCGCCACGCCTGGAAGACGCGCGATCTGGTTCTGCACCTGCAACAGCACGTAGTTCGACAGGTAAATCACATCCCGTGAGCCATCGGGAGAGAAAAACTGCACCGCCATGGTCAAGTCGGGAGAGCGCTTCTGCGCCAGCACCCCTAGACGCCGGACATCCTCCGGCAGACGGGGCAATGCCGCATTCACGCGGTTTTGCACCAGCACCTGGGATTGGTTCAAATCAGTACCCAGCTTGAACGTCACCGTCAGGTTCATGCGCCCATCATTGGTGCATGAAGAGGACAGGTACAGCATGCCTTCCACACCATTGATTTCCTGCTCCAAAGGCGTAGCCACGGTGTCTGCCACCGTCTGCGCATTCGCGCCTGGGTAGGTCGCGCTCACCACCACTGTGGGCGGCACCACTTCAGGGTACTGATTGATCGGCAGACCAAAATAGGCCAGCCCCCCCAAAAGGGTAATAACGATGCTGAGAACCGTGGCAAAAATGGGCCGATCCACGAAAAAGCGGGCGATATTCATGGTCGCTTATTTCGTAGCGGGTTGAGCCAACACTGGCTTCATCTCAATTTCTTCCTTCACGTTCACCTTCATGCCCGGTCGGACCAGAGCCATGCCGTTGACCACAATGCGGTCCTCCTTGGTGACTCCCGTTTTCACGATACGCAGCCCTTCGTGCATGGGTCCAATGGTCACGGGCACTTGCTTCACCACGTCATCCGCACCTACAACGAACAAGAACGGCTCGCCCTGATCACTGCCCACCGCATTGTCATGCACCAGCAGGGCTGTGTATTTGCCACTGCCGGGAATGCGCACGCGGGCAAAGAAACCGGGTGCCATCAGACCCCCAGGATTGGGGAAAAGTGCGCGCGAGCGGATCACCCCCGTGCCTGGGTCCAAACGATTATCCACGAAGTCGATCACGCCCTTGTGTGGGTATCCCTGTTCACTGGCCAGAGCCATCTCCGCAGGAATTTGTTCGTCCAAAGCGCTGGCACGTTCCCCAAGGCGACGCAGCTCGCGGTATTTCAGCGCACTTTGCTCATCCACATCCAGGTAACAGTGGATCGGATCCACGGAAACGACCGTGGTCAACACCGTGGCATTGGAATTGTTAGAACCTCCATTGATCAAGTTTCCCTGAGTGATCAATACATCTCCGATACGGCCCGTGATGGGGGACTTTAGCTGGGTAAACTCCAGATTCAGCCGAGCCTCCTCCAGCGTAGCCCGAGCGGAACGTAAGCCCGCCTCCGCGTCAGCGAGGGCTTGGTTACGCTGCTCGATTTCTTCTATGGCAATAGCCTTGGACTCGATCAATCCTTTGGCACGTTTCGCCTCCATTTTGGACAGTTCCACGCGGACTTCCGCACGCTCTGCATCCGCTTGGGCACGGTCCACCACAGCTTGGTATGGACGCGGATCAATGGTGAAAAGCAGGTCTCCCGCCTTCACGTCACTGCCTTCACGGAAGTGAATTTTCTCCAAGTAACCCGAAACTCGCGCACGAATTTCCACGGATTCGGGGGCATCTAGGCGGCCGATGAATTCGTCCCATTCGACGAGTTCCGTGCTCAGGGGTTTAGCTACCGTAACAGGCGGCGGCGGTGGAGTGGCGTTCGTTTTCTGCTGAGCCCGCTCACAAGAGGAAAGCGTAGCCAGCACCAAGCTAAAGGCGAGGAGTCGTTGCATGTATTAAAAACGGCAGAGGGGGGGAATCCGCCGTTCGATCATTGCATACGTCCGGGAAATCGAAATCCACCACGGAATGTGAGCTTTTTTAAACAAAAGTTATTCCCTGTCCAAAAAAATACTGCGCCCAGGCTACGCAAAGGGGGGCCGGGGAGAAAAAAGTCTCTGCCCAAACTTTGACCGTTCTCTTGCCTCCTACCCACACTGCGTCTTATCATGCAGGCCAAGCATGAAACGCCTTTATCGCAACGCCCAGATCGCTTCTGAAGACTCGTCCAAACTGATGCACGGAGATGTTCTAGTGGAAGCGGGCTTCATCATCGGCGTGGCGGCTGAGATCACAGGCGTGACCGATGCCGAGGTCATTGACTGCACTGGGCGCATCCTGCTGCCCTCCCTCTTTGACATACACGTTCATGCCCGCGAGCCCGGCCAGGAACAAAAAGAAAACATCGCCTCCTGCGCTGAAGCCGCCATCAATGGTGGCGTCACAGGCTTCGTCATGATGCCGAATACCTCCCCTGCCATTGACAATGCAGGCGTGGTCCGCACCCTTTTGGAAAGTGCTCGCAGCACCCGCATCGGAGCCTCGCTTTACACCTCGGGAGCCATCACCAAGGGGCGCAAAGGTGAAGAATTGGCCGGGATCGCCGGCATGAAAGCCGCCGGAGCGGTCATGCTCACCGACGATGGCTTCCCAGTCGATAACCCGCAAGTCCTGCGCCGTGCCATGGAGTATGCGCGTGATTTTGACATCCCACTTTCCAGCCACTGCGAGGTCAAAGAACTCAGCGGCAAAGGCTGCATGCATGAGGGCAAAGTCAGCTATGCGCTCGGCCTGCCCGGCATCCCCAGCATCAGCGAAGAAATCTGCATCTCCCGCGACATTCGCCTGGCCGAATACACGGGCGTGCATCTCAACATCCAGCATGTGACCACCGCCGAAGGCATGGGCACCATCAAACGCGCCAAAGACCGCGGCATCCGCGTCACCTGTGAGATAGCTCCACACCACCTCATGTTTAATCACGAGGACATTGGTGACTACGATACAAACTACAAAATGAACCCGCCACTGCGAACGAAGGAAGACAATGCCCTTCTCCTCCAGGGGCTCAAAGATGGCTGGTTCGACGTCATCGCCACCGATCACGCCCCCCACACCCCCTTTGAAAAGAATCAGGACTTTGCCAGCGCCCCGTTCGGCATCACAGGCCTAGAAACCGCCCTCACCAGCCTCTACGATGCCTTCATTTCCAAAGACATCTTGGACTGGGGACTCATCGTCAAACGCTACTCCGCAGAACCACGCCGCCTGATGAAACTGGCACCCGTGCCTATCAAAGAAGGCGGCATTGCCGACTTCATCCTCTTCAATCCAGGCCGCACCACCACCTTCACCCGTGAGTTCATGAAGTCGAAAAGCTTCAACACACCTTTCCTGAACAAGACCCTTCAAGGAATGGTAGAACGCGTGATCTACCGTGGCGAAGAACTCCTGGCGCGGTAACTAACGCTACCCTCAAGCGTTAAGAGGCTCCCTAACTTCGATCAACTCCACTTTGTGCCCATCAGGATCGGTGATGACAGCACGTTTACCCCAGGCAGTGAGTGCGATGGGGTGGCCACGACCATTCCCCATTGGCTCAGCGTAGCAAGCAGGGCGTCCACATCCGAGACACAAAACCCAATCCGTGTTCCTATACTCAGAGGCGCATCTTGGCTCTGCGGATAGAGTTCAAAAATGGTCCCATCAAGATCAGCAGACAAGTGCTCAGGCCCAGCTCCATGACGATGACGAACGAAGCTCAAGCCTAACAAAGAGTAAAACTCTTCTGACCGAGCCATATCCTGCACACGAAGCACCACCAGATTCAGACATACCACTGACATGTGGCAAGTTAGCTCGATTTCAGGGCTGATTCCAGCTCACTAAGCCCGGATTCCGCGATTCAGCGCGAGACAGCGGCAAAAAAGCCTGAGACTCAGATGGTTCGGAGACTGCGGGACTGTATTTAAAAATACTGGACCGACAGGCACCGAGCCGTATGAGGCCAGGATTTGCAGCCAATGGCCGCGATCAATCGCGGAGTTCAGGTTAAGCCAACCTTCTAGACAAGCTATAACGCTCAATGAAAATACATTGAGCGTTATAACCTATTCAAAAGAGATCGACTTAGTTCCGACGACGGCGGAAGACCAAGAAACATAGCCCCAGCATCATCAGGAAAGCCCGGCTTGGCTCTGGCACAATGGCAATCACCAAGACCCCGTAGTCAGTGAAGAGGCCCGTATCCCAGCGGAATTCAGGGTAAGCCGACAAATCAGGCAAGTTCAAATTACCGTTGTCATCTCCATTACCAACCAGGTAACGGCTACTACCTGCACTGAAAGTCCCCCAGTCAGAAACGCCATACCAATCAAAGAGATTGTAGATGTCACCTGCTTGTGGGGTAAAGGCCCCTGTGCCTACCACCGCCTCGACATCAATGTTTCCACCCGTCCAGGTAATGCCATTACCCACTTCCAGGTGATCATGCGCATTGGAAGGAATTTCCGTTCCAGGCTCACCATAATAAGTCGGGAAACCCGCTGTACTAAAGTGTGAGAATGGCATAACCATGAGGTAGTTCTCATAGTCCACTAAGTTATTAAGAGTGTAAGTGCCATTTTGCAGAGACAAATCTGACAGCGAGGCCGTGGAAATTTGCATAGAGAGGACTGCTCCTGCGTTGATGATGAGGTTACCTCCCCCCACATCATCCCCAATGAAGAGCGTGCCTCGCTCGGCACCAGCGCCCCCTAAGACAGCATCCCCAGGTGCCAAAGTACCATTGACAACCAAATCCCCCCGAACATGACCCGTACCACTGATGGTGGCACCACTCATCACGGTGGTTTGGCCCGTCCCGGTGCTCCCGAAGGCACGATTGCCACCAGTCCCAGATGTGACTGCATAGTTGCTGCCTTGGCTAACAAAGCCCCATTCCCCAGTACCCCCAACCCCGACCTGAAGAGCACCTTCACTAACCGTTGTGGTGCCCGTGTAATCATTAAAGATGGAGAGGGTGGCAATGCCAGTTCCCAATTTTTCCAAACTCAAGGCACCTGCGGCAGCCGAGCTGTCTTCATAGTGGGCCGAAGGCACCCCATCCCGGAAATACACATCCCAGGTTGTATCCCCATTTTGAACAATGCTCAAAGTTCCAGGAGTGGCCGAAGCATTCTCAATGATGGCCGAACTGCCCCCTACTGGAGAGTAATTGGCCGTGCCCGTGGCTCCATGAATGGTGCCCGAGGTTGCATTGATGTCAGCATTCACAGCATCCAAGTCCGCCGTGGTTTGACGCAGGGGATCCCAAGTCGGGCTGGTGAAGGAATAAAGACCGCTCGTGCTGGAACCATCATTCGTCGAAAGCCCCCCGATCGTTACAGACTGTCCACCTGCTTGGAAAGTGGTCAGGTTCCGCATCTCAACCACGTTAGCAGATGTCAGAGCTTTGTCCGAACCCACACGAAAGATATCATTGTCATCCCGGTCAAAATTATTGGTACCCGTGCCCTGCTCAGAACCGATGGTCAGCTTACCTGTATAGTTGCTGTTATCACCGCTGAATAAGAAGGTCACAAACTGATCGTTCGCATCATCGTTGGGATTGTTCCCTTCATTGGCATCCAACATGAGGTTGTTTGAACCACTCAGATTACCCGCAAAGTTCATCAACACATGCTGCTGGTGCCCGATTAAGGAGCCGTCATAGCCTGTGGTATCCTCATAATAGAACCGGACATGATTGGAAGATGTAGCCCCGCCCGCAGTGCTACCAGCCCCCAGATAAATATCGCCTGTAAAATCAAAAGTGCTCTCAGGCGAATAACTACCACCAATGCGGATCTCCTGTTTGAGGTTATCCCGGACACTAATGTCGCGTGTCGTTACAAAACGCTGACGGCCACTATCTATTGCTGTGGTGCTGTTACCATAACGAGCCTGGATGCGATATTGGATTGTCGAAGTAGAAATCCCATCAGGATCCCCCATCAAAATCTTTCCTGTGCTTTCTAACGCCGCACCGGGATAGGGACTCTGAATCGTCAGGCCTTCGCGAAGATCCAAATCCCCCGTCCAGTCCATGTAACTATTGTAGAGATACAAATTTCCAGCCCCAGTCTTGACGATGTCGCCCGAGCCAAAGACGCCGCCTTCATTTGGGAGGAATAAGAAGTCTCGGTTACCAGTCCCGCCACCAGGGAGGCTAGCACTCTGCGTGCGGATGTTCAGATCCCCGATGATGTTGTAAAAGCCATCCATAGCAATCTGGCGCTGAGTGGTATGATTCAGATAAATCTGATCTCCGGCCTGCTCACCGAATTGCATCCATTCACGATAACGGACTTGGCTGGTATTATTGGTTACATATTCTGGCGCGTACTCAATTGTGACGTTGTTCTTCACAATAGTCCCATCAGTCCAAGAATCGGTTGTACCAAAAGCCGCATGCTGGGCATTGGAATTTCCACCGCCTTGAAGATCAATTTTCAGGGGATTGACACCATCTCCCAAGATAGTGAGTCCCGTATAAGTGTTATTCACACCCACGAGGTTCGAACCGTCCGTTCGGGAACCAAATTGCACGGTTCCTGAACCCACAATTCGCAGGCCCCCGCTATTCGGATTCGTTGTGATAGAGGCAACCGGATTAGCTTCCGAAGAAATGACTCCACGCAAGACAAGCACCGTGGATGGGTCGTCCACCTGAATGGTGCCATCACCACTGCCCAAAGTGATATTTGAGCTAAGTGTGGATGTACCCGCATCTGTAAGTTTGATCGTCCCACCATTGAGCCCAAGAGCGCCAGTGCCCAAACGTGAAACCGTATCCATTGTCAACGTAGCTGCTCCGGTGACATAAGTGGTGCCCACATAGCTGTTTGTCCCTGTGAGGACGGTCTCGCCCACCCCTGTGAAGACCACATTTTGATTACCGGTAATATTACCCGCGATGGTCGTCGCTGCCGCCGTAGCGTAGTTATGAACGATCAAGTCTTTACCCCCGGCAGTCGTTACGCCGACACCCGCAGCGATTGGTGTACCGCCCGTGTAGTTACTCGTGAGTAACAAGCCACCATCGTTCAGTGTCAATGTGCCACTGGTAAAGGCAGCACCAGGTGTATTGATGCGCACCGAATCCGTTGTTCCAGCAGCGATGGACGAGCCAATGAGATTCGTCTGTAAACCTGCACCCAGAGTGTCATCAGAATAACCCGTGTAAGCCACGATTTCACCGCTGGCATTCACCGCCGCCCAATCCGTAGCGGATGGGGTAGAACTTGCAGCAAGACCAAACGTCGCATAAGAACCGAGTCTTGTTCCATCAGCCAATCCCCCCACTTTGATGGTTCCTCCAGCAATGCTTTGGAAATGCAGACTGCTCCCCGCATTGGTGCTACCCAAAGACGTAATTTCAAGCTGACCCGTCCCTATAGCGGCAATGGCTGAACCACCTGCATTTAAGGTCAAGGTGCCAAAAGTCTCCAATCCGCCATTGTCCAGAGCCAAGACACCCCCGCCCATGAGCAGGCTAGCATTGAGCCCGATCCGCCGATCTGCATTGACATCATAGCCTTCTAAGACCAGCAAGCCGCCAAGGACATTCACCCCTTCGACGGTGCCAGCTCCTGCACTGGAACCTTGCAGATTCACCTGCCCCGCACCGATCTTGGTGATGGAAGTATTCACCGCATTGGTAACAGTGCCGCCATCCACAAAATTGGCGCGAATGGTGACCTCTCCACCAGGTGCGGCATAGAGGCGCAAGTCACGATTTACCACCGAGGTGTAAGGCGTGAATTTAATGCTGCCTGTGCCAGTCCCAAAGACCACTTCACCTGAGCGGTTTTCACCACCAATCATGGAATTGCCAGTCGTGTTACCGAGGCCCCAGTTTCCAGATCCAAAGAGATTCTCTGGATCCGTCACGTCACCGCCGACAGTCCAAGAAGATAGATTGAAAGTGGACCCTTCATTGGCTAGAACAAACGCCAGATTCGAAGTTGTCAGTCCGTCAGTAGAGTTGCTGGCAATCAATCCACGACCACCCATATGGAAGCCAGACATTGCATTATCAGGATTCAATGCGGAAGCGGCTGCTGCGGTGTAAAAATCACCTGTCCCGGAGTAGCGCAGGTAGCCACGCTTTAAGATGATCTGTCCTGCAGAATCATAGGACTGCCAGAGTTGAACGTTTGCTTCGTTGGTCGTTGCAATCACTTCCATTCGCAGAACTTGGTTCTGGTTTGCCGAGGTCAAAGGAGAACCAACAGCCCCCGATACAGAGTCTTTAATTTGACCTCTAATATCCAAAATCCCCCCTGCTCCAGTGTAAGTCGTGAAGATTCTGGATTCTGTGCCTTGTGCACCCGCTAAGCTTTCCGAACCACCGTAAATGTCCCCCAGCACACTGCCAATATTGGTGCTGTTGATATAAATACGAGGGATGAAATTGCGAGTGTAGCCCGTGCTACCGGAGCTATCCACGTTGTCCAAAATAATATTACCGCCCCAGGTCGCACCTCTTTCAAAAGCGATGCCGATATTGTTCGCGTAAATGTTACCTATATGTGCATCCGCATTTGAAATGGTAACACCATCACTGACCACCAAGCCACCTGCACCTTCGATGAATACATCGGTACTCTGCCCCAGGGCAAAGTCACTCCGAAGATACAAGTTACCTTGGTTAATGTAGGTGTTTCCCGTGTAGGAATTGTCACCCGTAAGGTTGAGAGAGCCCGGCCCGGTCTTCACCAAACCATTGGTATTCACAATGCTAGAAGAAATAGTCAGTTGAGTATTGTCACTATCAATACCTTCATATCCATTAATCTGTCCTGATGTGTTATAGCGCGTAAAGAAGCCTCCCACATAGATTTGTGCCTCCTGCCCTGCAAAGTCGAGTTTACCACCATTGATCTGAGAACGTAGATCAAGGTTTGCATTCCCATTGTTAGATATACCACCTCGATCCAGAACCCCAAAATTGGCCGTCTGAATCATGCCTGAAGCGACTGTCAATGTAGCTCCTTCGCCCAGATGAAGAGCTGTAAAATCTCCGCCGAACGTCGAGGAACCACTGGGGTTAGCCAAGGTGTTAACCACATAAGTTTCCGAATTGAACGAAAGCGAATTCACGGTCTGCGGCAGATTCAGCGTCAAAATAGAATTTTGACGAATGTTGCTTAATTGACCTGAAGTGAGCGAGTCCGAGGTGCGGCCCACAATGCGCAGGTTCTGATCTGCCGTAAGTCCTTCCGACTCCAAGGAGACGCTCGTCGTTGTAGCTCCATCAGGATTCCCAACGGTTTTATATTCGGAATCAACCAGAGGACGCAGGTAGTTATTCCCAGCACCATCTGTATCCATGGTCACAAGACGGAAGGCTGTGTAAGCCTCATCAAAACGCTGTGAAGTTCCATCCGATGATGCCACCAGCAGTGATCTTGTGCCGCCAAAGAAACCAGGAACAACTGGCGCATTGCCACTCAGACCATCTCCAACACCAATCAAAGTCGGTGCAATGTCCACACGCAAGACGGCCTTATCAGTGACATTGCCTGTATTGAAATCAGCACCGGCAAAGTCGGTACCAGAATCGAAGTTACGCAGGTGAATCGAGACCCCTGGTTCACGAACGATCTCTGTGAAATGCCAACCAGCATAGTCACCCTGGAGCCGTGGCTGACTGGCTACCAGATCGGCACCTAGATTATACTCAATGCCAAAGACACCAGAACTTGCCGTGATTGTCCCGACTTTCTCAATGCCCGAATGGATTCCACCCGTCGCATCCATACGTAAGCGGACATACCCATCACCAGAGATAGGCAGGTCATCAGGAAGACGATCACGGAACTCATCCAGCGAAGTACTGCCTGCCGAATAGAGCAGGAGTGAATTGCGCTCGAGAGTGACACCACTCATGCCCTGCAAATTACCCGCGCTGGAGATATAGCTGGTGCCACTGGCAGAAATGAACTGCCCCGTCCAATCAGGATTGTTCCCGTAGAAACGGAAGCTTCCGTTACCTTTACGAATCACATTCCCTGAACCAAAGAAATCCCCCCCGCCTTCACTGATGCGGAAGTCGGAACCGTTCATGATGTGGAAAACCGCATCACTCTGAATATTCACCTGGCCCGCAAGACGGTACACGCGGGCTGTGCCCAAGGTGCGGAAGGTCCCGCCATCTTCATAGCCTGTGCCATTCAAAGTAAACCATTCCTGAATGGTAGCATCTGAAGTGGTGTTCAATTCCAAGGTGCCTTGAGCACCAATAACCGTGCTATCCACAAACGAATTGTTCGTCCCGAGACTCCCAGCTCCTGCTGAACTACCAGCAGACGACAGACGAAGGATACCCTCATTGATCCAGGTGATACCTCCATAACTATTGAACATATTCCCACGCACCGTTCCATCTGGTG
Source organism: Prosthecobacter sp. (assembly GCA_025869455.1). Lineage (GTDB taxonomy): Bacteria > Verrucomicrobiota > Verrucomicrobiia > Verrucomicrobiales > Verrucomicrobiaceae > Prosthecobacter. The sequence continues at coordinate 327 of JAOZVT010000097.1, read as the reverse complement.
CACCCGTGATGACCACACGGCCACCGCCGTCAATGATCAAGTCACCAAGATCAGGATTCCGCACATAGGATGCATCCCAGGCATTTCCCAGACTGTTGGACTGATTGTAGCCATTGGCTGAGTAAACATGGTTATACTCTCCACTGATGTAACCATTGATCGTCAGCGTTTTCCCTGGATCCACACGTAAAGTACCGCCGTTTCCACCCAGATAAATCGTACGTGCTGCATTGAGAGATAGACTTTCCGTGACCTGCAGGACACCGCCATCGAAGTGCAGGTTACCACTGTCAAAGATGGCCCAGGCACTGGCGTTGCTGCCCGTAC
>JAOZVT010000096.1 GCA_025869455.1 Prosthecobacter sp. | reverse complement strand
CATGGCTTCCGCCGAAGGCATTGTCGGGGCCTTCGCTTTAGACACCAAAGTCGCCACGGCAGCCGTGTTGATCACGCCGGAAGACTTCACATAAGCGGAGCCTTTGAGGAATCCATCACGCACGGTGTAGTTCCACTTCACTTCGTCCAGGCTACCTGCGACGGATGAGAAAGTGTCACGCACAGCCTGATAAGCTGGATCTTCAGGAGCAGGTGCTGCGGCATCTGCCTTCACTGCACCAGCAGGGCCTAATTTCTTACGACCCAAAAGAGCGAGCAAGACTTCGATCTCACTGGCACCATCATAGAGAGGCAGGATCATTGGCTGCACGACGGAATAAGTTCCATCGGCGGCGCGAGCATCACCCCAAGATTCTAAGAAGTGAGCAGAAGGGATGTGGAGAGCAGCTTTTCTGCCGGTGACGTCTGCCAAGTGACCCAAGTGGATCAGTTTGACTGACTTTTCCTTGAGGCTAGCAGCCAAACCAGCCGCATCAGGCGCATCGAACAACAAGCTGGAAGGCGTCAACGAAACAATGGTCTTCACTGTCCCTGCCGTCACTGCGGAAGCTAAGTCAGAAAAGGAGCCCAGTTCGGTTTCTCCAGAAGACTGGAGCAGACCCACCGTGGCATCATAAGCACCTAGGGCATTATTGATCGCCGCGACCAGCGCATGAACTTCTGCGCCGTAATTGGAACCCGCGAGAACCAAGGACTTCCCCTTATTGTCGAGGAGATCAATCGTCGCTGGAGTGAGCCATTTTTGGATAGGCTCCGGAAGGGTATCCGCCAAGGCTTTGGCAGAGCTATCTCCCAATTCAGAAAGGATAAAAGCCGCAGCGGCAGGAATCAAACTCGCCGCCATAGGCTTGCGATGATCCGCCATCCCGCCCGTGACGGTGTAACGGTTTTCCAAGGAGTAGAGGCGATTCATCTCACCACCCGGAGCATCTTTGGCACGCTGCTTGGTGAAGTGTTTGATGGATTCGCCTGCAACAGGATCCAGACCCAGGAAGTCACAATCCAGAGTAAGAATGCGGAGAGCCTTACTGAAACGGACAAATGTTTTAACACCTGCGCCAAGCACTTCCTTTTGCGCTTGGTCTCTTCCTTCCGTGCTGATGGCTTCATAGCCAACCAACTGAACTTTAGGAAGCGCCGCTTTTAACTCACCGAGCAAACGATGCGTCGTTGGGGAAGTTGTGCGTCCGACAACAACGGCTAAATCAGCACCGGCTGTCTTTTTTGAAGCTTCCACTACCGAGGCAATGTGCTTATTAGCAGCATCCCAGGTGGATTTTTTGCCAGAAACGAGAGGAGTCTGGGAACGTTCTGGATCATAGACATCCAAAACTGAGGCCTGCGCGAAGCTGTCCAAACCGCCACCCAGCGGGTGAAGCGGGTTACCCTGCAAATGAGTCGGGCGACCTTCGTGCGTAATAGCAACAATCGGAGTAGCACCGATAGACGTTGGTTTCACCGTTGCATATAGCAGCGGTTTCCCAGGCACCAGCCATTCCACGTGATCCGTGTAAGGCAGAATGTTGGTCAGTGGACGGCGGCAGGAGGCCAAGCCCATCATGGCCGTGGAGGCACCCATGAGCTTGAGAAAGTTACGACGAGAACTTTCACGTTCCTCCTCGTTCAGTGTGTCACCAGCGGGGAACTCGACACCGAGTTTGTTTAGAAACTCCGAGCGTTGCTCCAGCTCGTCAGTGCTACGCCAGTAGCGCTTGCCGGCCTGAGCCTCTTCGGGGTGATTCCAGATGCGTTTCATGAGGGGCGGTAAAGAAAGGTGCGCAGAAGGGTTTAGCGATGGCAGGCAGTGCAAGACTGGGGCGGCTGCACCTGCCAGTGCTTCTTGAGCTGGCTACCCACTTCAATTTGAGTCACCTGCTTGCCAAAAGTCGTCGTAGCCAGAGCCACCAAT
>JAOZVT010000095.1 GCA_025869455.1 Prosthecobacter sp. | reverse complement strand
GCTCATCCCCATGCAGGATGCCATCTTTGACCGTCCATTCCCCAATGCCTGCCTGCCAGCCATTGATGGGACCTTTGCGCACGGGCGGGGTGGCTTGATCAAACGGGGTGGAGACAATGAGGGTCATGCCTTCACTGATCGACCCCACAGGAGGTTTGGCTGGCTCGGCAAAGGTTGGGGCCGCAACGAGGAGGACAAGGCTGAGTAGAGAAAATTTCATATTAGGAGGTTATCCACAACGCAGCACACCCTTCTGACTTGCTACAAATTGCGGATGTCAATGATCTAGGAATTTAGATTCCGTTCCTTTGAAAAGGAGAATCCGAGCCAATACCTAAACTGAGATTTCCACTTTTCGCTCTGGTATAAACACCACCAGTGTCCTCCAGTGAAACCTTGAAGCTATGAACACTAACGGACACACAGTATCTACTAATGCTCATCAACGCCTACCTCCCATTTTTATAACACACCCTGGCAAGCCATAGAGTCATAAACACTGGGAAACGTTTAAGACATGATTTGATTTTGCCTTCTAGAGACCGAAAGGCAGCATTGAATGATGATCACCGAAGTTCCTCCTACTCCACCGGATATGAATAAGATCCTCCAGAGCCATGACTTGCTCTGGTTAGTTCTAGATTCATTGCGTTACGATGTTGCCCAGGCGGAATGGAAGGCTGGCCGAACGCCACATCTGGCAAGCCTATTGGTTCCTCAAGGATGGGAGAAACGCCATACGCCGGGAAGTTTTACCTTTCCCGCGCATCAAGCTTTTTTTGCAGGCTTCTTGCCAACACCAGCAAACGCAGAGGGTAACCGCGAACGCTTGTTTGCAGCGAACTTCGAGGGCAGCGAAACCACCAGTCGGCATACGAAGGTTTTCGATGAGGCCAATGTCATTGCAGGGCTGCGTGATGAAGGCTTCCACACCCTTTGTATTGGCGGAGTGGGATTCTTCAATCAACAAACGCCATTAAGCCGGGTTCTAACTGATATGTTCGATGAAAGTCACTGGAGGGTGGATTTTGGGGTGACTTGCCCGGAATCACCAAGGAACCAATTTGAATTTGCCGCAAAGCGCATCCAAGAGCTGCCAACTGAAAAGCCACTTTGTTGCTTTATCAATGTCTCCGCCATGCATCAGCCTAACTATTTTTACGCAAGAGAATCCGGCCCTGACGATATGATCAGTCATGCGGCCGCTCTTCGCGCAGTTGATGCGGAGCTACCAATCCTCTTACAGGCTTTTCAGCAAAGAATGCGCCCCCTATTCCACATCACGTGCTCAGATCATGGCACAGCCTATGGCGAAGAGGGTTTCATAGGCCATCGGGTTTCTGTTCCAGCCGTCTGGGAGGTGCCCTATGCGCATGGTTTGGTTAACACTTCGACTCAGGAGGACGCTGCATGACTCAACTCGAACAACAAGTGTTGAGCGGTGGTTTGTTCCAAGGCTACGCTTATGGCTATCCCCACAAGATGGCTTATCGGCCCTTAAACCCTGCCATACCCTTGCACGAAGCCTGGCAGGCCGAAGATAAGCAGGCACTTTTTCTATATGCTCATGTGCCCTTTTGCCGCGTGCGCTGCGGTTTTTGTAACCTCTTCACGACCACGGGAGAAAGCACCTCTGGAGATCGAGTCAGCCTCTATTTGGATTCACTCGAAAAGCAAACAGAGGCAGTTCATGAAGCGTTGGGGGAAGAGGCCCGCGTGGCAAGAATCGCCATAGGTGGAGGAACGCCAACCTTTCTCAAAACAAAGGAGCTTGAACGCCTATTTCGAATATTAGGAAGGTTCCAGCACACGACGAAAGACACTCCGACAGCCGTCGAGATGTCTCCTGATACCGTAGATGCCGAAAAGCTAGTTTGGCTACGCGAGGCAGGTGTGACACGAGCCAGTCTTGGGGTACAGAGTTTTGTAG
>JAOZVT010000094.1 GCA_025869455.1 Prosthecobacter sp. | reverse complement strand
CATAAAAAGTGAGCCACATCCTGGCCTTGAGAGTAGTTTCCGAAGCAGAGTTCGGGGCACCCAGCGCATTTAATGTGGCGAGCACACAGAGAATGGCCCCTACGGTAAGAGCCGTGTGCCAGCCAGCCTTCAGTCCAAGCTGACAGCCGCTGCCGATGGCACGGGTGGGTTTCTGGAGCAAAGACGGGCAGACGATTGCCAATCCAAATCCTGACAAACCCGCTGCCGACGTGATGACCACGAGGAGTAAAAGAGGGGAAGTGGAAAACATCTGTCTCACACCAGCAACGTGGATAAGCGCCGCAGCCAGGGACCCACAAAAAATTCCGCTGATAGCGGCATGGCACTCATGAGACGAATTAGGAATCGAAAGCTCGCCTGCCATGTGATATTTTAGGCGGACACCTAAGACGAAGTCAACCGAGTTGTGTTTATTGTATCTCACGCGCGGAGGCAACCGTCACATTCACTGCTTCAAGGCTCCTCACTTGCGCGATGACCCCCCTGTCATGTATCCATGATTTTGAAAATCACACACAGAATTGATTTTGAGTGAGATACAGGAAATAGTGGTTCTCCTCAAACTCCATAAAACTCGGAAAATGTCTCAAAATCGTCCCTTTTAGCTCCCTGAAAACACGTTCTTTGCGCTCCATTACAGAGTATGTCTTGGACGCGTTTATTTGAACAACATGCTGTTTTAAAAAGCGAAAAACTGATGGGCATTTTCCTTGTGCTCTCTCCATTCCGGCGGTGTCGCCACATCAATGCCATGAGCTTCGATGGTTCCTGGCTGGTTGAAATGCGAGCTATAGCCTGACAGGCACAGAACGCCTTTCGTCGCGATGCTGCGGATTTCAAGATATGCGATGGTTCCCATTTAAAGGGATGTGTAGATTGACTCGAGCCCGATGTCGCAATGTCGGAAACGGTATGTTTGCGTCTCGATCTCAGCACCCCACTGAGTGGGTGACTAGGCCTAAGCCCGGTCTCCTCTTCCTTCTAGTAACGAAGGCATGGTATTTGGGATGCAAATGTATTCATCCTGTTAGGCCAGTTTTGAAACTTGCACAATCTAAAACACGTCCTAAGTTATTTCCATATGCTTCGGACAAGCCCTCCATTGTACTGGAGGTATACTTTGCTATTTATAATGCGGCCTCATCTGCCTTAATTAATATGAATTTGGAAAGAAAAAATGAGGAATTAGATAAATGTTTGGCGAAAACTTATACCAATAGTACTCCAAGACATCTCGGTGGGCATCGTAACGTAACACACACGGATGCAGGCGCGCTAGCTTGGTTACAATTCAAATTTAATATCAAATCAATGGTAGACATTGGCTGTGGTCCCGGCGGCATGCAAGCCATTGCTCGTGGAATGAGCATCCAATGGCAAGGAATTGATGGTGACCCTCAGCTTAAGAGGGAGGCTGTTATTATCCATGACTATTGTACAAGCTCTCTGGAGTTGGCTCCTGTAGATCTGGCTTGGTCGGTCGAATTCCTGGAACACGTAGAGGAGAGCTATATTCCAAACTTTATGAAAACTTTTGCCTGCGCCCGCTATTCATTCGTCACACATGCTCTTCCCGGAAAAAAAGGGTGGCATCATGTCAACTGCCAGAAGCCGGATTACTGGATCGATGTCTTTGCGTACCATGGATTTATGTTCGACCAGAATGCCACTCAAGAGCTCCGCAGCAGGTCAACTATGAAACGTGATTTCGTGCGTGCGAACGGCCTTTTTTTCCGAAATAAAAAGCAGGCAGAAGTAATCTGTTTAAGATAATCTCAATAAACTTGAACCAGGTGCGTACCAGGCCTTCCAACTTCCATTTTTGCTCGTACCTTATACCAACCACTTTCGAAAGCATTTGTCGCTGTTGAGCACGTGCAATTTCTAAACATCGACATTCGCACCAGCTAAATGAGAT
>JAOZVT010000093.1 GCA_025869455.1 Prosthecobacter sp. | reverse complement strand
ACCCGGATGAAAGTCCGTTTGTCATCTCCATCCAGGCCCAGGCTCGTCTCGCCGTCATTCCGGTGGCGAAGGACAGTGGCAATGACATCGTGACGGATAACCCAGTGAAAGGCAGCGATGGCGTGTCTGAAGTGGGCCTCTTTGATGTCCTCCGCCGTGGTGGTTTCTTGGGTGACAATGGTGACGTGGTCTTCCCGGCTACTCTCATCCTCGGGTCTGGTGACCCAGCCGTCACTGCGGATGATGCAAGCGGTCTCTGGAAGGTGGACACAGCAGGCACCATGTGGATGCTGGCCCGCACGAGCTACCCAGCGCCGGATGTGGCTGGTGCCGTCTATGATGTCCTGCCAACGGTGCCATGCATCAATGACGCTGGGGAAGTGACCATCCTGGGGGCCATGCGCATCGGCTTTGGTGGAGTGACTTCTGCCAATGACTCGGCCGTGTGGAGTGAACTCGGTGGTTCGGGCTTCCGCATATTGGTTCGCGAAGGGGATGCCGTGGCAGGTCTGCCTGGGGTCGCCATTGGTAGTTTTGCCTCCGGTGTCTATGCGACGGCGAATACGGCACCTGACAAAGGTGAAGCCGCCTTCTCCGTGAAGTTCAAAGGAGCCAGCACCAATACCGCCATCCTGAGAGCCAGCGTGGATAGCACAGCGGGGACGATAGCTATGCAGGTGCTCGCCCGGGAAACCTTCGCTGCCCCTGGGGTCGCGCCGGAAGTCTTCGGGAACGTGTTAGGCAGCTTCTCTGACCCTGCCCGTATGGATTCTGATGGTAACCTCGTGTTTGCGGCGGTGACCAAGACGGGTAAAGAAGGCATCTGGTATCATCCAGTCGGTCGCGTGGGAGATCCTGATAAGGTGGTCTTCAAAGGCGATACCGCAGCTGGCACAAGTGGGGCTACCTTCTCCCGCATCCAGCGTCCAACGATGGGGTCCAACAGTGTCATCAGCTTCCGCGCTACCCTCAATAAAAATGGGGACAACACAGGCGGCAAAAAAGGCGATGGTATCTGGCGCGGAGATGCGTCCAATCCTGCTAGCTTCACCTGCGTGCTGCGCAGTGGTGATAGCGGCATCGCAGGGATGCCTGGTGGATCACTCATCGGCAATACCTGGATGGGTTGGTTGTCCAATCTCAACCACGGTGCCTGGAAAGTCTGGCTGGATGTGAATGGCGACGGTGTCAGCAAAGCTCCGACCGATGTCCACGCTCTGTTCACAGATGCCTCAGGTACCCTGACCATGGTGGCCAAAGTCGGTGACGACGCTGTCGGCATCGTGGGAGCCAAGTACTCCAGCTTTGAAATTCCGATGATCGGCGGTCAGGAACAGATGATCTTCTTCGGTAAGATCACTGGCCCGGGTGTTGTTGCTGGTGTGAATGACAAGTGCCTGTGGCGCCAGCAGCCGAACGGCGGAACTTTGGAGCTTGTGCTGCGCACAGGAGATCCTCTGGCCACCAGCCTGCATGGCAGCAAGATCGTTCATAACATCGACTTCCCTGGCTCAGACACCACCAGCACCAGCGATCGTCGCTGGGAACAAGCTGTCATGGATGCCGACGGCAACATCGTTGTCCTCGTTTACTTCACTGACGGCACGACCAGCCAGGCCATGGTGCCAGCTGGACTGTAACTAGGGGAAGCGACGCCCGCCCTCTGAATTCTGTCCAAAGAATTCAGAGGGCTTTTTATTGCCTATTAGGGGCAGACGAGGCGGGCTGAAGGAGTCTGCGCCTGCCAGGGAGAGAGGGGATGTTATCAGTGATCGGTGGTTATGCTTCTTGTTAGGCGTGGGAAATCGTTCTGGGGGGCGGTGGACGTAGGACGCTTCGCGGAAAACGGTGATTGGCTTGGGGCGGACGATGCCGACGAGACGTCGGCGC
>JAOZVT010000092.1 GCA_025869455.1 Prosthecobacter sp. | reverse complement strand
GGAACGGACGCATTCGCGGAATTTACCCTTGGGGCTTTGACTGGCCACCACCGTCGAATGTAGAAAACTTAGCGGATATGAATGCCGGGCGGAAAGGTAATTTAGAGCATTTAATTTCTGGTTATGAAGATCGTTTCCCGCAGCTCGCACCCGTGGGGGCTTTTCCCGCAAATGAGCGCGGGATCGTCGCCCTTGGTGGCAATGCCTCAGAGTGGGTGGATACAGACTATGATGCGGCGGGAACCTCTGCCAAAGAAGGGGATGAAAAAAAGGTACTAGGAACAGTGCGTGGAGGTAATTGGCAGACGGCTAATCCTGACGAATTGCTTTCATCCGTTCGCATACCATTGCCTGTGGATACACGTCGGCCTAACCTAGGATTCCGTATCGTATTGGAGCGCCGGAAGTAAAGCATGCCTTTGGGCGGGGGGATGACTTCAGCCAGTAGTTGGGATAGAAGGAGCAAGCATGTTTGATGATTGCAAATTGCAATTTAATCCATGTCCTATGCATGACAGTTGTGTAAAGATAAGTGGGTGATGAGAGGATGTTTTATTTTTAATCCATTCATTATCAATGGTTTAACGATGATTGGTGCGGCTTGGCATCTGCTGTGCACTAAGAAAATGCGAACCTGCTTTGTTCTCATGATCAATACCAACCAAAACCCTCGCTACCCTCAACTCCGCGTTGTGACCTTAGCCATTGCCGCCACCGCTGGGATGGCTGCTGCAACAGGATTCGCTGGTAATGGGACGGTATTGGCTTGGGCAGTGGGCATTCTCTCCATGAGCATCTTCCTAGCGTCTTTTTATCTCAAACCCTAAACCCAACATTCATTATTATGACAGCAACACCACGTACCGAAGAGGCCTTGCATGACACGGCCCAAGATTTCCGCGCTCTAGGAGATGCGGTAAAACAAGACTTCAATGTGCTCCGTCAGGAGGCAAAAGATCGCCTTGAGGGTTATACTCAAAAGGTAGCTCAGGATGCGAATCAAAATCTGGATCAGCTCCGTGAATTCGCGGTTCAGAATCCCCTCCGAGCCTTAACCTATGCAGCCCTTGGTGGTGTCTTGGTGGGACTCTACCTGCGTCGTTAAAACGCAGTCTTACATTTTGTCGTAAGGAAAAATTCAATCAATAAACACTACTTTATTATGCTTTACACTATCGCTGTTGTTCTTGTTATCCTTTGGCTGCTTGGTTTTGTGACCAGCTACACTCTGGGTGGATTTATTCATATCCTCTTGGTGATCGCCATTGTGACCATTCTGATCCGCGTCATTCAGGGCCGAAAACCCCTCTGACCTAACTAAAAGATAAATTTAAACCCGCAACATTCACGACTATGAGTATTCTTTTCAAACGTAAACCTCTCAATACCACCGAACGTATTCATCACAGCCTACGAACCATTTCGGATGAAGCACAAGGCATTCTGGACAGCATCGGGAAAGATTCCCAAAACTACACCGGGCAGGTGAAAGAACGCCTCGCTGGGATTGCCGATTTTGCAGGTGAAGCCAGCCAAGAAATTGAGCGCCAAGTTCGCCGCAAAGCTTCTGCTCTTGATTCAGTCGTTCATAACCGCCCCTATGAATGCCTGGGGGTTGCCGCAGGAATCGGCATTCTTCTTGGCCTAATGGTTACACGCCGCTAAAAAATTCCAGCCTCCCCCACTGAAACTCACGGAGCCTAACGATGGAAGCTTTGCTGCTTCAATTGGCTCCGCTGATCCGGAATCGCCACGGTAATGCTTACCGTGGCGATGCTGGTGGGTGGGTTCAATAAAGAGGAAACAAGCAGGGTAGCTGATGGGCTAGAATTTACCTTGATGTGTCTGTGCTAAGTTCGCAAATCTTGAAAGCTATGTGATCTTATCTTATGAGGACCTACCTTTGTATCTGACGCCAGCCTGTATAGATCGGAAGAGC
>JAOZVT010000091.1 GCA_025869455.1 Prosthecobacter sp. | reverse complement strand
CAATTTCGAGCAGGAAAATTGCAATGATGCCAAATGCGCTTGACTGTATGCATGAATGTGGGTAAAATCGTGCATGAGAACAACGCTAATACTGGATGATGACCTCATCGCCAAAGCTGGAAGGCTGACGGGCATCACCGAAAAAACCAAACTTGTACACCTGGGACTGGAAGCCCTGATCGCACGGGAATCCTCCCGTAGGCTAGCTGCACTGGGTGGTTCCATGCCAGACTTGAATGCTCCAGACAGGACACGTCCTGGGGAGGAGCCTTTGGATACCACTCGCCTGAACTTTAACCGCGCTGCTGAAGACCCCACTCCTTATGGTGCTCGCTGATACCAACGTCTGGGTTTATTTCCTGAATGGGAAAAATAATGATCAACGTCTGGGGCAGATGCTCTGGGCGGGAGAAATCGTGACGCACTGGATTGTCATTGGGGAAATGGCCGTGGGGAGCTTGGCGAACCGTGGTCAGTTTCTCAGTGACATGCGCGAATTAGAGCGTGTGACGGCTGCGACTGAGCGTGAATCCCTGGTGCTGATTGAAAACCGAAAGCTCTACGGGCGGGGGATTGGTTGGAATGACATTCAACTTTTAGCCAGTTGCCTAATCCACGGTGTGCCTCTGTGGACACATGATCGGAGATTGCACGAGGCGGCGGTGGAACTAGGTTGTGCGTGGAAGGGATGACTTTTTCCTTGGCGCAAAGGCTGAGTCTGGGGATACATAGCTGACAATGAATCCCGCAGTGGCAATTTTGATTTCGGCAGTCGGTGGCTATGTCAGTGGTGCGATGCCTTTTGGCTTTTGGGCTGGTAAGCTCAAGGGGCTGGACATCCGTCAGCATGGCAGTGGCAACATTGGGGCCACGAATGTCATCCGCGTTTTAGGGAAGGGGATCGGCATTCCGGTTTTCATGCTCGATGCGCTCAAAGGCTGGCTGCCAGCTTGGCTAGCCGGATTTCTTTTGACCAAGGAAGGCATGGCCACAGAGATCGTTTCCGCAGGCATGGTGGTCGCGGGTTTATCTGCCGTGCTCGGGCACATGTTTACTTTTTGGCTGAACTTCAAAGGCGGCAAAGGCGTGGCAACCACGGCAGGCGTGTTGCTGGGCATTGCGCCGATTGCTATGCTGGGCGGCCTAGCGGTCTGGCTGCTATTTTTCTTCACCACCCGGTTTGTCTCCCTGGCCTCCATGATGGCCGGAGTCGGCGTGGTGGCGACGATGGTCGCCGTGATGATCCAGCGCGGTCAGTGGGACTTTGTCATGCTCTTCTTTGGTGTGCTGATCATGGTACTGGTCATCGTCCGACATCGCGCCAATATTGGCCGCATCTTGGCAGGCACTGAGCCCAAGGCGGGGCGGAAAAAGTGACCGATTTTTTGCCACAGCCCTCATTTTCAGCTATCACTGACTCATGCCCAACGAAGCCGCAGCCGGACTCCTCAAACATTACCTGGAACAGCGTCAGGTAGCTGGGCAGACCCATGTGGGGCTGCGTCCTGGGGTGATGGAAAAACTAGGAGGCCCAGGGAAACAGTCCGCACCACCCATGCGTGCTCCTGCTCCACCCCGAGCTAGCGAAGCTGCCTCTCCCCAAGCTGCGGCCATGTTTCGTGAGACGTTGTCCGCGCCGCCTCCTACCGCCCAGCCTGCGGCGCGTGCGGCAGCCCCAGCAGCCGCTCCACTACCGAGCGCGACTCCGTCCTTGATTGAGGTCCCGGGTGGCAGCAAAGCGGAGAAACTGAGCGCACTGGCCCAGATGGCCGAGCAGTCGCCAGAAGCCCGTGCTTTGGGCACCCTGCGGGAGACGATGGTCTTTGCCGTTGGCAGTGCGGAGGCTGAGATCATGTTCGTCGGTGAAGCCCCAGGCGCGGAAGAGGAACGTCAGGGCGAGCCCTTCGTGGGGCCTGCGGGGCAAAAGCTCACGGGCATCATCAAGGCGATGGGCCTGGACCGCAGTGAGGTTTACATCAGCAACATCTGCAAATTCCGTCCGGCCATGGAAAACCAGGGCTGGTCAAACCGACCGCCTACGCCGGTGGAGATGCGGACTTGTCTGCCCTACATTTTTACAGAAATCGACATCATTCAGCCCAAGATCCTGGTGGCGCTGGGCAAGACGGCAGCGGAGGGGCTGGGACTCAGTGGTCCCGTGAGCAAGCTGCGCGGACAGTTTTATCAGGTTCAAGGTTTGCCCACGATGGTGACCTTTCACCCTAGCTACATTCTGCGTGAGGAAAAACTGGCCGATGGTGGTCGCCAAGCCAAACGGCAAGTCTGGGAAGACATGCTCCAGGTCATGGAGAAAGTAGGACTGCCGATCACTGAGAAGCAGCGGAATTTCTTCAAGAAGTAATCACCTGAGCCACGCTGAGGTGGATCAGTCTTTGACCACTTTGCCGCCCAGAGAAAGGATGCGGGCTTTGCCTTTGGCATCTTCGGCCTCGGCGATCTGTTTGTTGCGCACATACATCTGCGAAAGCCCAGTCCAGGCCAGCAGATCATTGGGCTTCAGCGTGGTGGCCATGAGCCCCGCACCGATGGCTTCTTTGACTTCGCCCACTTTGAGCAAGGCCATGCCGAGAGCCTGCCAGCCATCAAAAAATTGAGGATCGCGTGCGACACACTGGCGGTAGAGGACAATGGCTTCCTCCAATTCACCAACGGCCAAATGACCGTTGGCATCATCAAACAAGTCTTCGAGAAGGGTCGTATCACTCATGAGATTTGCGGCCCTTCTCCTTTCGGTTAGGCCTGGGTGATCAGCATTTTCACGTTAGCCTTTTCGCGGCTGCGAGTGAACCATGCATCAAACAGGCGGTTGCGCTCTTGTTCAGCACGGCTATTCGCCAGGTTTTCACGCAGGCTAGCGCTGTCGTCACGCTTGCGGAGTTCTTTGCCAGCCACATACACCAGCAGGGAACCGGAATCGGTATCAATGGCCTTGCTGAGTTCACCAGGAGCGGTGTCACGTGCCTGACGAGCAATGAGATAAGCGTTCTTCACGTCCTGAGCAGGCTCAGCCACCGTGACTTCAGTCATGGCAGAAAGAGTGAGCTTCTTATCCTTGGCCAGGTCTTCGATTTTCTTACCAGCCTTCAGGCCATCAGCCAGAGCGGTGCGGGTATCGTTGACGTCCTTGGTCAGAGCTTCCTGGGCTTTCTGGGTGACGAGAGCCTCTTTCACCTGATCCTTCACTTCCGCCAGCGGCTTCTGCTTGGGAGCATCCACTTTCGTGACGCTGAAGATGTAGAATCCGTTGGCACCTTTGATTGGATCACTGATGGAACGAAGTTCTGGGTTGGTGGAATAGATCGCATCGATCAATTCTTTCTCGGCCTTGATGGCTTCTGGAGGTGCTTCTTTGGTGAAGAGGTCGGCCTTCAGGACGGTTTCTTTGCACTCTTTAGCCACATCATCAAATTTAGCAGCAGGCTTGTTGCTCTCGGCATTGAATTTATTGACGCGATCCACCACTGCGATTTCTGCCTTCTTGCGGTCTTCGAGTGGCTTTTTGTCCTGATCCTTGGGGTTCTCAAAGTAGATGTAGCTGATGGCGCGCTTTTCTTCGGTCATGTACGCATCCTTTTTCTCGTCGTAGTACTTCTGGATCTCGTCATCCTTGACCACGGCGTTCTTTTTATAGTCGTCCAGATTGAAGCTCAGGGTCTTGACCTTGAGGGTCTGATACTCGCTAGCGTAGGTTTTTTCGATTTCCAGCGGGCTAGCCACGTAGTTCTTGCCGATCAGGTCACGCAGCTTGGTGAAACCGATGCTGAGTTTGACGACTTCCAGCATGTCAGAGGACTTGAAGCCATAAGAGCCGAGCATCTGTTCGGCATTGAAAGCACGCTGTTGGCTGAAGGTGCCGTTTTCCTGGAGGGCTGGCAGCTTCTCCATGGCGGCTTTGGCTTCTGCATCGCTCGGGTGAATGCCCATGCGCTCCATCTCTTTTTCGAGAACGAGCTGATTGATCACGATGTTGTTATTTTTGTCATCCCGCGAGCCCACGCTGGAGAGGCTGAGGAGGTCATACATCTGCAGCATGTAGATGATCTGCATCCGGCGCTCAAAGCGCTGAGCTTCGGCGATGGTGTAGTTATGACCGTAAATGGTGAAGGCAATGTCCGTTGGCTGTCCTACGAGGCTGTCACGACCATTGTTTTTCATGCCACCCCAAACGGAGAAGCTGATGATGATGATCACTGTGACGGTGATGAGGAAGGCACCACGGTGGCGGCGGAAAAATTCAAGCATGGCTGGCGGAGGTATGAAACGGGCGCGCAAGTAAGCCGCTGCCCATGATTGGGCAACCGGAAATTCAACAACCTAAGAGGAAGCTGGAGTCCGAATGGGAGGTTTTTGTGTCTAAGGGTGAAAATTTAGGGAGTAAAGGTCTGCTTCTTGGAGTGTGAAATGCAGTCGTACAGGCTGGCCGGCTAGACTGGAGAGGGCTGATTTGCCCTTCCACTCCACCGTTCCGGCGATTTTATCTCCCACCATGATTTCACAATCGCGATGGGTAAAGCCTGGGATCGGTATTCCATCAGCTTTTTGGATCTCCACACTGAGGCTGCCTGCGGCACTGGCACTGAAGTTGAGAACCAGCTTTTTACCGGAGAAAATCAGGGGTCGGGTGGTGAAACTGCCTTCTTTAGCCCCAGCATTCACGGAGATAAAACCATCCGTGCGCAAGATGTAACGATCTCCGCTACGATGGTAAATGGACATTTCCTGCGGGCTGGTCGGCACGACATTGTGGGCCACATAATTGGCGCGGTTCCGCCATTGGGCGGGGTCCAGTCCTGGGCGGATGAAGGCCTGGGTAAAGGTACGGTCATATTTTTCCGTGCCTGCTCGGGTGGTCATGAACAGGATGTCGGTGGAATTGTTATCCGTTTCACTATCCTGCGCCTCGCCACGCCCTGGGACAAAGCGTGTGGGGAGAGCCATGTAGATATGCGGAGCGCGGAAGTAAGGCTGCGTCATATTGGTATAAAGATGCTCGCCTGGGAGATTCGGCTTCATTTCCACCGGTTCGCTCCAGGTAACAAAATCAGGTGAGGTCGCGCGGCTGATGCTGCGCAGACGATCCGGCTCTGACCACGTGCGGAAGTAGCAGACGTAAAGTTGCTCCGCCTCCGACCAGAAGGAGACATTGGGGGAATCAAAGGCATGTCGCCACTGCGGGCGGAAGGGGATGGCTTCGGCTTTTTGGGTCCAGTGAATACCATCGGCGGAGACAAAGGCGAAGAGCCCACGGCCCGGAGTATTCGTGCCGCGTTTATCCCCAGGGCCAGGGTAACCAGCCAGGGCTTTGTAATGCTCACTGGCGGGCACACCGGGGCGTGTGTCCAGAAAGGGCATAAAGTTCGTCAAAAAGGGCGGCATCTTAGCCAGGATGACGTTGTTTTCTCGGCTGCCATTGATTTCATGCAGGCCCAGTTTGGGGAAGGTCCATTCGTGACCATCGCGACTTTCTGCGTAGTTGACCGTCTCTCCCGGATGCCCGGTGTGATAGGGGCCGGGATAGCTGGGATCACTGCTGCGATACCAGGCGCGGTAGAGATCCTTATCCTTGATGACCGTGACCATGTGGTTCACGGGCAGGGGAGATTTCGGGCGTGGCGCTTTGACGGGCTCATGCAGTTTCAGCGTGGTGCGCTGCATGTCTGCGATGAGGAAATGATCCACAAACAATTCCAACCGTGAACCGATAGGGATCGGCTCCTCAGCAGGAGTTGCAGCGTGAGATGGGTTTAAGGGAGCCAGCAACAGCGTCGCCAGCAGAAGCTTCAGGTACATCTTACCCAAACGGTTCTGGCTAGCGCGCCTTGCGGAAGGTCTTAAAACTGGGAGCCAGAGTAGTCGCTGGGCATACGCCAATCTCCACGTGGGGACAGTGCCACGGAACCGACTTTAGGTCCGTCCGGCATGGCAGAGCGTTTGAACTGACTCTGTACAAACCTACGCAGAAAAGCAGAGAGCCATTTTTCGATCACCTTCGCCGAATATTTTTCCGCAAAGGCCTGCTGAGCCAGGAACAGGATCTTATCTTTGCCACAGCCATGACGGACGAAGTGGAAGAGAAAGAAGTCATGCAGCTCATAGGGGCCCACCGTGTCTTCCGTCTTCTGTTCCATGCTGCCATCCGCAGCTAGAGGCAGCAGCTCAGGTGAGATCGGCGTATCAATGATGTCATGCAGGATGTCTCCAGCTTCCGCCGCATAGAGTTCTGTGGCGCACCATTCGATGATGTATTTCACCAGGGTCTTAGGCACCCCGACATTCACATGATACATGGACATGTGGTCACCATTGAAGGTACACCAGCCGAGCGCAGATTCTGATAAGTCACCTGTGCCGACGACGATGCCACCGGTCTGATTGGCCACATCCATGAGCACCTGGGTGCGTTCACGAGCCTGCGCATTTTCATAAGTGACATCGTGCAATCCCGGTGGGTGGGAGATGTCTTTAAAATGCTGTTCTACGGCTGCGCTGATGCTGATGGTGCGCAGAGGTACCTCCAGAGCTTCGGCTAATTTTTCGGCGTTGCCCTTGGTCCGGGCGGTGGTGCCAAACCCTGGCATGGTGATGGTTAGCGCGGCTTCACGCGGCATGTCCGCACGCTTGAGAGCTTCAATCATCACCAGCAGAGCCAACGTGGAATCAAGTCCTCCCGAGAGGCCCAGTACGGCTGTTTTGCTATGCACTTGGCGGAGTCTCCGGGCTAGCGCGGTGGCTTGGATGGCGAATATTTCTTCACACACGGCTTTCCGGTCTGCCCCTGCGGGTGGCACAAAAGGATGCGCTGAAAGCGGACGCAGCAAAGCCGCTGGTGGCGTGCTGATGAGTTCACCTAAATTAAAGGTGATGCGTGAGTATGACTGCGTGGCGGCAGCATCGCGAAAGGCCGCGCTGCGCAGGCGTTCATGCTCCAGGCGTTGCAAATCAACATCAGCCAAGATGGCGCGAGTTTGAAAAGCAAAGCGTTCAGTTTCGCCTAACAAGGCACCGTTTTCAGCAATGAGTCCGTGGCCTGAATAAACCGTGTCGGTGCTGGATTCTCCCGCTCCCGCGCTGGCATAAACATAGGCGGCCAAACAGCGTGCGCTTTGTTGGGTTACGAGTTGGCGGCGGTAAGTAAACTTGCCCAGCACTTCGTTGCTGGCGGATGGATTGGCCAGCAGCGTGGCTCCGGCCAAGGCAGCATGGCTTGACGGCGGGATGACGGTCCAGAGGTCTTCGCAGATCTCAATGCCGAGCACAAATCCTGGCAGGTCCGTCGCTTCAAACAACAGATCGGTGCCGATGGGGATACCATCCGCCTCCGTGTGCGTATCGGTCAAAGTCTGGGCCGGGGAGAACCAGCGGCGCTCGTAAAATTCACCCGAGTTGGGTAAAAAAGTCTTCGGCACAAAGCCCAGCACCTCGCCATCAGCAATCACAGCCGCGACATTGTAAAGACGGCCCTGAACAGCCAGAGGCAAGCCCACGACGATACAGCAACCAAGTCCGGCATTGGCCTCCGCGAGTTGTTTCACACCGACCAGCGCCTGCTGCTGGAGGCTGCGCAGGTAAAAAAGATCCGCACAAGAATAACCTGTGAGGCATAGCTCAGGAAATACGATGAGGCGGCAGCCTTCCTGCGCCAGACGCTGCATTTCAGCGGTCAGGAGAGAGACATTGGCCGCTACATCACCGAGTTTCAGCTCAGGGGAGACCGCTGCGACACGTGCAAAACCATGGTATTCACGGGGGCAGGGAGGCGGGGTTGGGTCGGGCATGGGAGATGATAACACGACTCTTTCATCCAGCATCGAAGAAAAAAACACCTTGCATCTAGTCCCGCTATCCCGCACACTTCACTCGTTCCTGGTTCTCTCAACCAGGTGAACACTGGTGACTGCTCCGGCGATTGGAGTATTGATTTCAAAAAGCTAAGGCTCGCGAAATCATATCCTGCGGCAGGCTTCGGCTTGTTTTCAGAGCAGACACCGCGGCAAGGCCGCTCTTTCCCAATCTTTATCTCCAAAAATCCCGAATGGGACCCGCCGCCCGCGACGCGCCGGAGCACCCTTCTATTTCCCCCCAACCCAGACATTGCAACATGGCAGGACATAACAAGTGGTCCAAGGTCAAGCACATCAAGGCCGTGGTGGACGTAAAACGTGGCAAAGTTTTTAGCAAACTTTCAAAGGAGCTGACGGTGGCTGCTAAGAATGGCGGCTCGAATCCAGATCTGAATGCACGTTTGCGTTCAGCCATCCTGGCGGCCCGTGCGGCCAACGTGCCGAATGACAACATCGACCGTGCGATCAAAAAAGGCGTCGGTGAACTGGAAGGTGCAGCCATTGAGGAAATAACCTATGAGGGCTATGGTCCTGGCGGAGTCGCTTTGATGGTGGAAGTGGTGACGGATAACCGAAACCGCGCTGCCAATGACCTGCGCGTCTTGTTTGGCAAGAACCAGGGCACCTTTGCCGAAGCGGGCAGTGTGGCTTACATGTTTAGCCGCGTCGGCGAAATCCGAATCGAAAAAGGTACTCTCACCGAAGATGCGGCGACGGAATTGGCCCTGGAAGCAGGTGCTGACGATGTGCAGGATGCCGGGGACGACTGGGTACTCTACACGACTTTTGAACAAACCTTTCAAGTCGCCAGTGCGCTACGTGACAAAGGGGTGAATCCCAAGTCCCAAAATCTCATTTATCAGCCTAGCACGACGGTGACGATCACCGATGTGGAACTGGGCCGCTCAATCATCAAACTCTATGATGTTCTCGACGACTATGACGACACGCAAGCCGTCCACGCGAACTTCGAAATCGCCGACGAAATCGCCGATGAACTTTCCTAACTAATTTTGAAAAAAACCATGAGCGAAGAACTCCTGCTCGATCTGTCAACCACAGACGCCAAGCCTGCCAAGGCCACCAAAAAAGCGGCGGCTAAAAAAGTCGCAGCGAAAAAAGTGGCGACCAAAAAAGTCGTTGAGGCACCTGCTCCGGTTGTGGCTGAAGCACCTGCACCGACTGTCGTTGCTGAAGCACCTGCTCCCAAGAAGGTGGCAGCGAAAAAGGTGGCGGCCAAGAAGGCAGCCAAAACGAAGGAAGTAGCTCCTGAACCTGAGGTGAAAGTCGAAGCTCCACCTGTGGTGGAAGTCGCCGCCAAGCCTGCGGCGAAGTCGAAGACTGAAGCGCCTGAGGCTGAGTCCAATGGAACCAAGAAACCCAAGCCTGCACGCAAATCGGCCATCTTAAAAAAGGCGGCTGAAATGCTGGCCCAAATGCAGGCAGCCGAAGCGGCTGGCAAGCCAGTGGCTGAAGAGGCCGTGAAGGCTCTGGTCGCCGTGGTGGAAAAAGCTCCCGTGATTGAGGCTGCCCCGCAGCCCGCACCCGTGGCGGCTGAAGCTCCTGCCGCACAGCCTACACCAGTCGCAGCACCAGTGGCACAACAAGCTGCTCCTGCGCCACGCGCAGAAGCCAACACGAACGCACCCGCTCATCCGCAGGGTCCTGCCGGTGAAGGTCAACCCCAGGAACGACGCAAGTCCAAGTTCGAACGCTGGAAGGAACGTCGCGAACGTTTTCGTCAGGAAAAGATCGCCCGTCAACAAGCTGGCGGTAACGGCGGCGGTGGTGCTCAGCCTAACGGACAGCAGCGCAACGGAAATCCGAATGGCGAAAGCCAATCTGGCGGCGATGAAGATCGCGGTCGCATTGCCGAAGTGCCACTTGGGCCACCCGAACCCGCCGATGGTATTTTGGAATTGACTCCTAAAGGCTACGGTTTCTTGCGCCAGCGTGACCGCATGTACATCCAGCATCCGAATGATGCCTTCATCTCTGGTGACTTCATTCGCCAGTATGGTTTGCGTGAGGGGATGCAGGTGGTTGGGATTGCCCAAAAAGGTCAGCGTGGTGCTCAGATCACGAGCGTGTCTGAGGTCAATGGACGTGCTCCAGAAGCCATGCGCGACTTGCCTTTGTTTGAAGAATTGAAGGCCATCAATCCGAATAAAAAGATTCAGATGGAGACGGTGAAGGATCGCTTCACCACACGTGTGATTGATATGTTTACCCCCGTAGGCCGCGGTCAGCGTGGCTTGATTGTGGCACCTCCACGTGCAGGTAAAACGACGATACTACAACACATCGCCGAGGCGGTGATTACCAATCACCCCAACATGCACCTGATGATTTTGCTGGTGGATGAGCGCCCGGAAGAAGTGACCGAGTTCAAGCGCATCCTGCCCAAGGCTGAGATCTACGCCAGCTCGAATGATCAGGACATCAAGAGCCATACCCGCATTGCCGCTTTTGCGGTGGAGCGTGCGAAGCGTCTGGTAGAGTGCGGTGAGCATGTGTTCATGCTCATGGACTCGATCACTCGTCTGGCGCGTGCCTTTAACAATGCTAAGTCCGGTGGCGCTACGATGAGTGGCGGTATGGGGGTGGGTGCCATGGAGATCCCGCGTCGTCTTTTTGCCGCTGCGCGTAACACCCGTCAGGCTGGTAGTTTGACCGTCTTGGCCACGGCTTTGGTGGAAACTGGAAGCCGCATGGATGACCTGATTTTCCAGGAATTCAAAGGCACAGGAAACATGGAACTCGTGCTGGATCGCAAGATCGCGGAGCAGTTCTACTATCCCGCCGTGAATATCTTCAAGTCGGGGACTCGCCGTGAAGAGTTGCTCTTGCAGCCTTTCCAATTGGACAAGATTCACATGCTGCGTCGCGGTCTTGCCGGGCACAAGCCGATCGATGCCATCCAGCGCGTGCTTCAGCTCATGGAACGCTACCCGAGCAATGCGCAGATGCTGGTGGACCTGCCGAACAAAAGTTAATCTCTAAGAATTCAGAGAAGCCACTCAGTTCGCCTCACGGGCGTGATTGAGTGGCTTTTTTGTGTCTTTGTTTCTGAGGTGTGAAAAGATAATTCCACAAAAACGGAAATTCGAGACCAAAGATGTTATCTATAAGGACTGGGCTTAGCTGTCTGTATTCCTCATTTTTTTCGCAAATCATTTTTGCCTCTTGGAATTCAAATTCGGAATTTGTTAGGCCTAAGGAATCCCTCTTTGCAAAGAGATCCACCAGCACAATAAAACCCGCCTTGTGGTCCAACGGACCACCGTAATTAGCCCAGGGCGTCTAGCCCTGGGAAAGGGGAAAGATTCCACCCACACCCCCGATGCGGCCTGAAGGGCCGCCGGAGTGGGGGAGCTTTGGTGAAAAACCAGACCTGTAGGCGACGCCGTGTTTCCCCTCCCGCGTTCCTTCAGACCGCGAGGCAGGCTAACTTTTTGGGTGTGCAAAACGAAGGCAACTCATCCAGGGGTCATTTTCCTATCAAGGATATCCGCATTCCTTCTTGAACTCGAGCAAGCCTTAGCCGTTCACGAAATAGATTTCCAAATTCACAAAGAGGCCCACTGCCCACTCGAGTTTCGAAAATGAGTTTCGTCATTTAATGGAATTCCACAAAAACGTGTCAGAAAGTCTGTGGGCTAGACCTTATAAAGATATCATGACCTTTCTGCGTCCAGTTTTCCTTCTCACGACTCTCTCTCTAGGTGTCCAAGCCTGGGCGATCGAACCAGAGTCGCTGAAGTTTTTTGAGAACAAGATCCGTCCTATTCTGGCGGAGTCTTGTTATAGCTGTCACGCCGAGAAAAAGCAAAAGGGCGGCTTGCGGGTGGATAACC
Organism: Prosthecobacter sp.; assembly: GCA_025869455.1. GTDB lineage: Bacteria > Verrucomicrobiota > Verrucomicrobiia > Verrucomicrobiales > Verrucomicrobiaceae > Prosthecobacter. The sequence continues at coordinate 8,265 of JAOZVT010000091.1, read as the reverse complement.
TGACTTACCTGAATCATGGCGGGGATTCCGGTCCCGCGCTGGTCGCGCACAAGCCGGACGACTCTCTGCTGATCAAAGCGGTCAGTTATGCGGATAGTGATCTGGAGATGCCGCCGGATGGTAAACTGCCGGAAGATCAGATTGCGGCCTTGAAGCAGTGGATCGCCATGGGAGCCCCTTGGCCAGAGGCCGAGGTGGCGGCCGTGAAACCTGCCCGCAAGCCCGGTGAATTCACACAAGAAGATCGTGAATGGTGGGCCTTCCAGCCTGTGAAAGAACCTCAGGTGCCGCAGGTTAAACAAGCCGAGTCTGGAAATGCCATTGATGCCTTCGTCTTGGCCAAGCTGAAGGAAAACAAGCTGAAGCCAGCGCCTGAAGCCAGCCCTTTAGAGTTGGTGCGTCGCGTGTATTTGGACCTGCACGGCCTGCCACCGACACCTGAGCAGGTGACGGAGTATTTAGCGGAGCTTGAAGCGGACAAAAAAGCCCATCCCAAACCCGGCATGCCGCTGGCCTACGAACGCCTCGTGGACAAACTGTTGGCTAGTCCGCGTTATGGTGAGCGCTGGGCACAGCATTGGCTGGATCTGGCGCGTTATGCGGAGTCAGATGGCTATCGCCAGGATGCTTATCGGCCCAATGTTTGGCCGTATCGTGATTATGTCATCGAATCTCTGAATAACGACAAACCCTACAATCAGTTTGTGCGCGAGCAGATCGCCGGGGACGAGATAGATCCTAGCAATCCAAAGGTCACCATTGGTACGGCTTTTCTTCGTCACAGCATTTACGAGTATAACCAAAGGGATGCCGAGACGCAGTGGCAGAACATCATGAACGAAGTGACTGGCGTCACGGCAGATGTGTTCATGGGCATGAGTGTGCAGTGTGCTCAATGTCACGATCACAAATTTGATCCCATTTTGAATAAAGATTATTATCGTCTTCAGGCCTTCTTTTCGAACATCGCTTGGCCAGAGGACAAGCCTTTGGCGACTCCTGAGGAGATCAAGGCACACGACACGCAACTGGCAGTCTGGAAAGAGGCCGCGAAGGAGCCCCTGGCGGTGATTGATAGCATCATCGAACCCCGGGTTGCCAATGCGCAAAAGAACGCCATGGAGAAGTTTCCCGCAGAGGTCGTGGCCATGTGGAAAAAGCCCAAGGAGCAACGCACGACGCGTGAGGAGCAGATTGTGCAATTGGCTTGGCGTCAGGCCGAGTATGAGCGCTATCGCCTGAAGACGGACAAACTCAAAGAACCAGAGAAGTCCAAACTGAAGGCCGCTCAAGAGCAGTTGGCTCAGTTTGATTCACTCAAGCCAAAGCCTTTGCTGACATCCTTCATCATTGGTGAAACCGGCGGTGCCCCAGGCATCACCCATTTCAAAGCGCGGCGAGTCGGGGATACGGTTGTGAATCCCGGCTTTCTCTCGTTGCTAGATCCGAAGGACGCCGTGTTGCCGGAGATTTCTCCAGGTTCTCCTACCACAGGGCGGCGCACGGTGTTGGCCAACTGGCTGACACGCGATGATAATCCCCTAACCACACGTGTGATCGTGAATCGCCTTTGGCAGTATCACTTTGGCCGTGGGCTGGTGGCGACCCCGAGTGATTTTGGCCGCCTGGGTGAAAAGCCGACTCATCCAGAATTGTTGGATTGGCTAACTGCTGAGTTTGTCAAAGGCGGTTGGAAATTCAAACCCCTGCACAAGACCCTCCTGATGTCGGCCACTTATCGGCAGACCACGGAGCGTGCCCCGACAACTCTGGAACTAAACACCGATCCTGAAAACCGTCTGCTCTGGCGTTTTAATCCACGTCGTCTGGATGCTGAACAGGCCCGTGATTCCGTGCTCGCAGCCTGTGGTGAACTGGATACAGCAATGGGCGGTGAAGGTGTGCCCGCGAGCAAACCACGCCGCAGCATTTACACCCGCAAGATTCGCAATACGCAGGATGAGTTTCTGGCCAGTCTGGATGCACCTCCAGGATTCAGCAGTCTGCCGACACGCGACTCCACCACCACGGCGACTCAAAGTCTGCTCATGATCAATGGCGACTGGCCCTTGGAGCGTTCGCGCGCCATGGCCGCGAGCCTGGTGAAAAGCCACCCCAAGAGCGATGCCGCACTCATTGAGCAGGCCTACATGTTGGCCTTTTCTAGAAAGCCCAATGCAGAAGAAAAGCAGGATGCTCTGAGCTTCCTCCAGGGCCAGCGCAAGCAACTTCAGAGTGAGTTGCCAAAGGCTCCACCAGAGGTTCCTGCAATAGCTGAATCTGATCGCACTTTTGGTTCGGCCAACGTCACTCAAACCACGAAGACACTGATGCATGTTCCTGGGAGCACCCATGAAAAGCTCCGTGTGGTGGAGACGGGCCGGATTGAAGGCAACGAGTTCGCGGTGGAGGCCGTGGTCCAACTCAGCAGCCTCTATCCTACGGGTGCTGTCCGCACCATCGCTTCCCGTTGGGATAATAACAAAGCTGATCGTGGTTGGGCACTCGGTGTCACCAGTGAAAAATCTGCTTACAAGCCTAACAATTTGATTGTTCAACTCTGTGGCGAGGACTTTCAGGGAAGCCTCATGTATGAAGTGGTGGCTTCAGATTTGCGCATCCCTTTGAACAAGCCTTACTACGTGGCCGCCACCATCAATAACGAACCTGCTGAAGGCCAGAAATTTGGCGGCACGATCACCTTTTTTGCCAAGGATCTCAGTGATCCCGCATCGCCCATGCAGACAGTGACCGTGGCCCATCAAATCTGTGGTGGTTATGTCAATGCAGAACGCGGCTTGTATGTCGGTGGGCGGGACAAAGACAAAAGCAGTCTCTGGCACGGAGCCATCGCACGCCTGTCTGTACGTCAGGGCAGTCTGGAGTCAGGCAAACTCATGACCTGGACTGGTGCGGCAGACCCCAGTTGCGTGGTGGATGTGAATGCTGATCATGCTGCCGAGATGCTCAAGGGCGACTCCAAAACAGCTTGGCATTGGGAAACCTCTGCCCCCGTCGCCACGGCCCGTGGCACCCTAGACCCGAATCGCGAAGCCATCGCCGATCTCTGCCATGTGCTGCTGAATGCGAACGAGTTCTTTTATCTGCATTGAGTGGGGGCGTCTGAGTTCACGCCCTCCTCTTTTCCTCTGCATTTCACAGATTTGTGCCATACTGGCAGGCCCGTGATCCAGCATCTTTACGTCCACATTCCTTTTTGCCATCGCATCTGCCCTTACTGCTCGTTTTACAAGCATCAGCATGGCAGCACAGACATGGCTGGGTTTGTGGAGGCCGTGCTGGCGGAGGCTCGGCGGGAAAAAGCCACTCGTGATCTGGATCTGCGCACCGTCTATCTGGGCGGCGGCACGCCTACCGCTTTGAGCGAAACACACCTGGAGCACCTGCTCTCCGGTTTCCGTGAAATCTTTGATCTCTCAAAAGTCACGGAATACACCAGCGAGGTGAATCCACGCACCGTCACCGCCTCCAAGGCCGATATGATGCGCCGTCAGGGAATCTCCCGCATCAGCCTCGGCATCCAGGCCTGGGACGAACCCACCCTGAAGACTCTGGGTCGCGATCACGCGCCTGCGGATGCGGAAGAAACCTACCGCCTGCTGCGCGGTGCGGGGTTTGACAGCGTCAGCCTGGACCTCATGTTTTCCATCCCTGGTCAGAGCCTGGACGCATGGCGTGGCACCCTGGAACGCACCATCTCACTTCAGCCGGACCACATCTCCGCTTACAACCTCAATTTTGAGGAAGACACCGAGTTCTTTCAGCGTCTGCGCAAAGGCTTGTATCAGGAAGATGAAGGCCGCGATGCCGAGTTCTTCTATCTCGCGCTCGATTCCCTGGAAGCCGCCGGTTATCAGCATTACGAAATCAGCAACTACGCCCGCCCCGGCTACCGCTCCGTGCACAATGAGAGCTATTGGTTAGGCGAAGAATACCTCGGCCTGGGCCCCAGCGCCTACTCCACCGCCGGAGGGCAGCGTTGGCAAAACATCGCCGATACCACCCGCTACATGGAGCTGATCCAGGCAGGGCAGGGGACCGCGCAACCCGGCGAAGACCTCACCGAAGACCGCCGCCGCACCGAGCGCTTCGGGCTAGAGCTACGCACCGTTCGTGGCCTCCCAGTCGCACTCATCCAGCCAGACCAGCAGCGCATGCTGCAAACCCTCACCGAAGAAGGCCTGCTGAAAGTCGAGAGCGGCCACATCATCCTCACCCGCCTGGGCAAACCGCTGGTGGACCCCATTGCCGTGGCCTTGATGGGCTAGCTCATGGTTGATTGTGGCCAAACCTAGAGCGGGATACGGCAAGTCATTTAAGATTTTGTGCTTGTTCTATGAAATGCATGTGGGTAACGATGCGTTTAATAAACAAATATCCTACGTGGTGTTGAATCTTTTGGCGGGGGTCGTCGGGCCGCGTTTGGGAAGATTCGATTCCTCAAATGCCCTGATACTCTATGAAGCCGATTTTTTGCCTGTTACTGGGATGCCTCTTTTGGGCTGAAACGAGTCAAGCCGTGGAGGTGGCCAATGTGCGGGCTGTTCAGCGGCCTGGGACGAAGCTGGTGGACATTGACTATGATCTCACTGACACGGCTACCACGGTGAACGTGGGGCTAGAAGTTTCTGCGGATGGCGGCGCTACCTGGACTCTGCCAGTCTATGAAGTGACCGGAGACTACGGGGCAGAAATTTCCGCTGGGACGGATCTGCGGATGACCTGGGATGCGGGCAAGGATTGGGATGAGCAGGTCTCCTCCCAGACACGTTTTCGGGTGAGTGCAGATGGCAAGTCTGGCGAGTTTGTGATGGTGCCAGCGGGCAGCTTTGAAATGGGGGACCATCTCGATGGGGAGGTCAATGCGCCCGTTCATACGGTCAAGCTGAGTGCTTATGCGGTCGGTCGGTATGAGGTGTTGAGTGAAACCTGGAGCGCGGTGCGGACATGGGGACTCACGCATGGCTACACGGATTTGCCCGTTGGCGAAAGCCAAGGCGATGGTCACCCCATGGCCTCGATCGCTTGGCTGGATGCTGTGAAATGGTGCAATGCCCGCAGTGAAATGGAAGGCCTAGTTCCGGCTTATTATCAGGAGGAAACGCATGAAACGGTGGTGCGCACAGGAGACTACAATCCAGCTACCAATCAGGTGAAATGGGAGGCGGATGGTTATCGCCTGCTGACTGAGGCCGAGTGGGAAAAAGCGGCGCGTGGTGGAGAAGTCGGCCTGCGTTTCCCGTGGGGAGACACGCTTAGCCACAACGAAGCGAATTTTAACAACACCGAAGAAGAACCCTATGTTACGGGAACGACGGGGTATCATCCATCGTTTCCCGGGCCGCAACGGACCAACCCCGTGGAGTATTTCCCGGCCAATGGCTATGGCATCCACGGCATGGCGGACAATGTGTGGGAATGGTGTCATGACCGTTACCTGTGGACCTATTACACCACATCTCCTGAGGTGAATCCGCTGGGGCCAGACACGGGTTCATATCGCTGCATACGCGGGGGGAGTTGGGCCAATCCACCTTCGAATTGCCGAGTGGATTTCCGACGTTTTAACGCCAGCGACTACGTTCGCACTTATGGTGGATTCCGATTGGCCAGCGCTTCGTCATCACGGGTCGTGTTGGTCTCCGCCCAGTCCAGTCAAGTGGCGGTGGATACTCGGGACCCAGTTCTCGTTGTCGAGGAGCCCACGGACACAGCTTTGGTGAGCGGTGTTTCTGTGACAGATTTTATCGCCGTGGAATTGGGAGAGTCGCAGTCACGGACATACACGCTGCGAAATACAGGTGGTCCAGGTTTAGAAAACCTTGTGGTTAGTCTCGTCGGCACGCACAGCACAGATTTCAGTGCTACGGGATTGGGCGTTACTTCGCTGGCACCTGGAGAGAGCGTGAACTTCTCGGTTTCATTCATCCCTACCGCGCTGGGGCAGCGGGAGGCGACTTTGCGCATCACCAGCACGGACCCAGCGAACGGTATTTTTGAGATCGGGCTGACCGGGCAGGGGGGCTTGGTGCCTGTGGAGTTTCATTGGTCAGATCTATTCCAACCCTATGATGGCAATGCGCATCCGGTGACTCTGGATACCGAACCTGCCGATGTGGCCGTTGACATCACTTATGATGGAGAAGCGGAACCACCCGTATTGCCGGGGCGCTATGAGGTACGGGCGGTGGTGACGAACCCTCTGTTTAAAGGCAGCTCCACGGTTTACATGCGGGTAGATCATCGCGCAGATCGCCCCGTGCTTCTGCCTGAAGATACCGCAGAACCGATCATCGGAGAAGCGACTGAATGGGATGAATCTGCGGCAGGTTTGTACGATGGTTTGCTGCATGACGAAGCTGATGTCCAGGTTCTAGTAGGCGCGTTGGAAACCATCAAAATCACCCGCACTGGAGCCGTCACAGCACGGTTAAGAATGAATGGAAAGAAGATCTCTCTGCGCGGGGCTTTTGATGAAGCGGGTGTTTGGGAGTTGGATGCGCGGCAGGCTGACAAAAGCCATATTCAGGGGCAGCTTCGTCTAACAAAAAATGAGACGGGGCATGAGGTGATCGCAGGCTCATTGACCTGGAAGGATGTCGAAGCTGGGGTCTATGCACCACGCGTCCAGGCCGTGCCTGAACTGACGGGGACTTACACGCTGCTGCTGCCCAGTGATCCGGCTTGGAGCAATACAGATCCAGGTGGAGATGGCTGGGCTTTGATCAAGGTGAGCACTGCGGGCAGCGTGGCGGTGACGGGTCGCTTGGGTGATGGCACGGGCTTTACCGAAACGAGTTATCTATCCGACCTCGGCGAATGGTCCCTTTTCACAGATCTCTACCGCGCTGGGATCACGCAGGGCCGTCTGGGTGGACTAATGGCCTTCCGGGATGTGGAAGATGTGAGCGATGTGGATGGTCGCCTGCATTGGCTGAAACCAGTGGATGCCCGCGCAGCCCTTTACCCAGAAGGTTTTGACGTGCAGGTCCAGGCGGTGGGAAGTCTTCTGGAGCCTGCGAGCAAAGCCGAGCGTCTCTTGTCTCAGCTAGAGGATGCAGAACCCAATGCCAGCCTGAACCTCATCGCGCCGGAATTAACCGCAGGTCTGTTGGGAGAGGTGGAACGTGTGATCAGTTGGTTGCCTAACAACAACCTTCGCCATTATGGGCCTGAACAACTCAGCGGTACGGCCAATCGAACCAATGGGCAGGTCACAGGCACATATCGAGATCCTGAGACAGGTAGCCGACTGAGCTTCACGGGAGTGGTGTTGCAAAAGCAAGGCATCGTCGCTGGGCACTTTATCCTGGGTGGTCAGAGTGGCACGCTGCGCATCCTTCCTGGAACTTCCTTTACCTATCCTGGTAGCGAAGACGCGGGTGAGGCATTGGCTCAGGTGGCCACACCGGAAACCACCGCACCGCAACCTGTGCTAGAGGCGATTGATTTCGAAAGAGCCGCCGCTGGGCTTTATGCGGGCGTGATTTCACAAGAGGACATCATGGCGGGTGGCCTGGAAAATCTGCGTGTGGATGCCCGTGGTACCTTCACAGGGCAGGTATGGATTCAAGGTTTCCGTTATACTGTGAAGGGCGCGTTTGAGTTGGATGGCAGCGCCGAGGTGGAGATCAAACGCCCCGGCGGCCTGCCTTCCATTGGGCTGGTTCTACAATTGCAAAAGACAGAAGACAGCTCAGATGCCTATCATCTTATCGGTTCACTTCAGGTCTCCGCTGCTATGTACGACCTGACTGGAGAACGTCTGCCGCCCTACTCCAATACCGACCCTGCACCGGAGGCGGGAGCCTGGACTTTAGCCATGCTCGCCCCTGCAGATGCGAACCCCGCGACCTCTCCGAGTGGCGATGGTCACGCTGCTTTGAATATCAGCACTAAAGGCCAGTGCACCGGTGCTTTGGTGCTGGCTGATGGGACTAAGGTCACGCTGGCAGGGGCTATCTCCCGTGAAGGGGAATGGAGCTTGCATCGTGGACTGTATGGCAATCCCGCACGCGGATTCTTAGCGGGCAAACTGACCTTCCGTGAGGTGGAAGGCGTTAGCGATGTGGATGGTGAATGGCGCTGGGAAAAACAAAACGGAGCCACGCCGAAGTCTTCCCTCTACCCCACAGGCTTTGCCACGACTCGGCAGGTCATCGGCAGCCGTTACCAGACCCCAGGAAATATAGAAAGCGCCTGGGCAGAGTTGGCGGATGATTGGCACAACGTCTGGCTCCGCCT
>JAOZVT010000090.1 GCA_025869455.1 Prosthecobacter sp. | reverse complement strand
ATGGGAAGCCATTCCTTCGACTCGCTCTGAGTCTGGGGTAACTACTTGCGCGAGCTTGGCGATTTCGGTAACTGAACGCTTTCCGAACCATTGCTGAAGAATCGTCCGAGCCCGCGCCGCATAGCTGTTTATTGCCAGTTCATGAGCAGTATCGATAACCTCCTCAATATCGCTGCGCGTCCATAGCTCCACAGCAAGAGTGTCGCCTTCTTTGGGCATGAACGGCATGAATTGATCGCCTCCATCAGTGGGAAGTGAACCGCTATTCTTTACACACTCTTGGAGTTTGTTAACCGTCAGAGATGCGCAGGCGACTCGATGGAGCAAAACCCAATCTTTGCGCCTGTAAGCGGCACAAAATGCAGCATGACACTGGTCTCCCAATTCATCATCAACTACATCCACAACACCTGATTCGATAACCCAATCGGTATCAAAAACATCCGCAAACTCGTCTCCTCTGCCCGCTTCTTGAAGCAGAAAAATTAGGGTGCGATGCGCAAAAAGCTTGTCTGAGTGGGGGCTGCGATAATAGTCGGCAAGTCTCGAAGATGCCTGCTTACGCGAATCTGGATCTCCAGCTAGTCGCCCATCCAAATAAACTCGAAGATCGTTGTGAACTGGTTCATATCCTTTCGGCGTTTCACGTATCAAAGGACGCAAATGTCGAAGATGCTGCTCCCACGCTGCGATAGACTTGTTCCATTCCGGGAACGCTAAAACCATTAATTGTGGAGTTGGGCGTTCTCGCAGAAGCACAAAAGCAGCAGCCAGAGATGGTTCAATTAAACTTCTTTCTCCCCCGACTGCGTAGGTCCAAATATTGTCATAATAATCGTGCAGTGAATCGCTAAGATGTCTGTTTTGTAAAATAGACTCGCCCTCAGCCAATGTGCTGACACCAGCGATGTCCTCGATTGCATAAACCGTTGGCAGAGTTCGCCTCTTGCCGTGCAAGACTAATAATTGCACAACCACTGAAATTGCTATCTCTGCCTGCGTCGTCTTTCTGACCCTCCAGAGCATCTCGATGTCCGGGTCAGGGAGTTCTTCCAAAGTAAATTTACAAATGGACTTATGATTCGACTTTAGCCATGTAGGATATTCTGGATAAGCATCTACAGGCTGCCCCGCCAAGAGAAGGCGCACACCGCTCGGCACCGAATCAGGGCCTGGAAGCGAGGAAAGAAATTCCCTCATTCCTTTCCTTTTGGCTCGAGCAGCGTGGTCTATGCCATCAATGGCAATGGTAAAAGAGCGATGCCACTTTTCAGCCAGCAATGAGGCAATTCGGAGCACGTGATCACGAGCGTGATGCCATGCCAATCCATGAATCCAAGCTGGGGCTCGACATTCTGCAAGGATACCTGTTCGCCGGAGATTCTGTCGTAACTGCCAAAGCAGCCCAAGCCAAAGTGCTTCGGGTGTCGCTCCAATTCCCGAATCGGAACCTATATCAGCTCGTCCAGGCACAATGGGACGGTAAGCGTAATAGCGCAATGAGACGACCTGATCCTGCCAGCGCAGAGGTGCATCTCGAACCAGTTTGCTGATGCACGAAGTTTTTCCCGAACCTGGCTCAGCTGATAAAAAATAGTGGCTCGGCCCTTCTGCCAATGAGAGAGCTATGCGCATGTCACTAATGACAGTTTCCCGGCTAGAAAAGAAGGGTTCTGGAGTCTCTACATCGCAGTGCCCGCTCCAATTAGGGGGGGATTCTTCGCCAATGAGCACCTTCCTGAGTTCATTACCATCGATCCACTCCACTGGCCTTTGGGTATGACAAGTCCAGATGGGCAGCTGACTGATGAGTGCATTTCTCACCTCAGATATGGACGATGAAGGTAATCCCGTGAGATCGATGAGCCGCTGATCCAATTTTGTAGCTAGCTCGCGAAGATCATC
>JAOZVT010000089.1 GCA_025869455.1 Prosthecobacter sp. | reverse complement strand
ATGTAGACTCGAATCCAGTTCATCGATAAGCAGCAAGCGCCCTGTTGCAAGAGCCAAAATCACCGCCGTCATGAGATTAAGGTATGCGAGTGTCCCACGGCTTTCATCCTTTAGATCGAAGTAAACGATCCCATCGGGAGATGAGTGACCGAGCCTTATTTTTTTTCGCTTCGCGATCTCGCTAATAAGCGTTGCCGAATCCGCTTTGTTAATTTTGTTTGGAAAATGCTTTGAGAGAACGTTATCAAAATCATCAAGCAAGGGTACCAAGCCGGGATCCAGCGCCGGAGCTGCTATTTCGGCATCACAGATTCCAATATCTGCATCCTTCAGATAATCCAACAGCTTCGCTCGGCGCTCGTCATCCTCAAAAAAAGAAGAAAGCAGATTCCCGGTAGAATCTAAATCATCCGAAGTCCTAATTCCGACGCGCCTAAAATATTCGTAAACTTGGGCCAACTGGCCATGATTATTAGCATTGGCGGTCGATAAGAAAAGTGAATCTTTTCTCGTATTCTCGGAAATAACTTTATTATTCCCCTTCAAATCTTTTCCGAAATGGAAAACAGGCGTCTCGGAAGAGTTTCTATGAAACAATACGCGACGATGGTGTAATGGGTATGCAAACAACCATTCTTCCCTAACCTCATCATCTGAGATCACGAAGCCGTACGTGTATCTAACGTCAGTGTGCGTATTTTTACCAAGCAGAGCTTCCGAAAGAACGAAGTCACATTCAAAACTCGACGTATCGGCATCTGGAACCGTGCCGAGACGAAATGACTCCCTTCCGATGCGAAATTTCTCAGTTGTATTGTGCGATCTAAGAATTCCCAATCGAAAAAACTCGAATGCCAGAAGCATGCTTGATTTCCCTGCGGCGTTCGCCCCATAGATAGCAATTACTGGAAGAACTTTTTCGGGTAGCCCAGGAGCATGTAAAAGTCCCGACACGTCATCCGATAACGCACTCGCTGTGAAGAGTATTTCCTGCGTCGCTGAGATTGACCTGAAGTTTCGAACCGCAAACCGTAGCAACATAACCACCTCAAAAAGCACGTTTTTGCAATTTTCTTGCAATAAGTTTGTTTATTTTTCGGTTATACCACCAAAATCGACCGCGCGCAGTTTTCTTTATGGACCCGCACGAACTTCATCAGCCACATCTGTGCCGAGTTTGTGCCGATTTCGTGTCGACGCGAATGGAGATAGCACCGTTTAGTGCTGAGGTTGAGGGCTGGCAAGCGTTGCAAGCATATGAATTTAAAGGCCATCCCGACTCTTACTACCGACTCTTAATCCGTGGTCGAGTGTTCGAGCCACTCACAACCCACCAGTTGAATCAAGCATTTAGGCCAACCTCCCGGGGTTGGCCTTTTGTTTTTCTGGCGCGTGTAACCACGGTGTAGTCAGATCCGACCAGTCAGACTGACCGCCACGAGTCCCCCGAAAGTGCCTATCCTTTCAAACCAGTCCATCCGAGCTCATGCGCGCTGCAAATCATCCCGCCACGCGAAACTCAGGCGGGAGCAACCATGCAGTCCACGAACTCATCATAGAGCCGGCTTATAGGCGTCTGATCGCGTTGCTCAGCTGTCAGTATTGCCGCCAGCTGCGTTGCAAGAACGACTCTCGCGTTGCATGTACGCAAGAACCCACAGCTCATGTCTGGCGGATAGCCGGTCCTGCTCCGTGACAAGGGATGCAACCCTGCATGCGTGTAACTATTCAGCGCCTCCCACTCCCCATCACCATGGCATCGACGCAAGCGCCTCACCAACTCTTCCGGAACATTTCCGCCGCGTTCAATCCGGGAAAGCATTGCCTTGAGATCTGGTGACTTGTTGGCCTGCTCCGCACTCTCGGGCGTTAGGGCGCTGCCAAACCTGTTAACCCACACGGCACTTGCGGAATACGCCAACCAGATTCCGCG
>JAOZVT010000088.1 GCA_025869455.1 Prosthecobacter sp. | reverse complement strand
ATTGCTGCCATGCCAGATTATTAAAAGCCGTCTGATTATTGCCTCGCGAATCAGGAGGCATAATGGGTTCCACCACTGGAACCCCTCCCCAAGTACTAGCCCCCACCGCAGGTTCAAAGGCAGTGGTAGCCAACGAACCAGCCACGAAGACTGGCAGCAACAGCCGGATAACCGGAATAGATACAGAAGGTAATGAACGTGACATGGCAGAATTCAATTGAGCTTTGTTATAAAAATCAGTAGCGTTTAAGCCCCCACAACATTCAAGAGAGCAGGCATGGCCACCTGTGGCTGATCTCCATAGTTTGTTAGGCTGAGTCCTCTTAAACCCGTAACAGCCGAGACGCTCACACTCACATTGATTGTGAGTATCCCACATTCCGAAGGATACGAGTTACCCGGCACCGCATAAAAAATGTTCGAGGCGTAACTCAATGACTGAACCACAATATCCGCCCCAAAATTCACCTGCGGCAACTCCCCGTTCGGCCCGAGTTTAACAGTCGCACAAGTCAGGCACATGGTGATATTCGACTCTCCCTGACGCACAATAGCTGCGATCAAAGTCGAGTTACTAGCCAGACTGATTGGAGTCCCCATCGGGTTATTTACCTGCGTCGTATAATAGGCGTTCCAAACATTCTGATGGAACAATTGCAACGGCTGCGCAAAAGACGGCTGGCTTGTATCGACACAAGATTGCGCAGCAGGCGCATTGGCTACAGCCAACGGACGAGCCCACAAACCAATATCCATTTGCTTGGTCACCTGTCCTCCCCATTGGATCGGGTTACCACTACCATCCTTGATGTCTCCGATGCTAAATTGAACACCCGCATTTACCCAGGCAAGGGGCAATTGAAAGACTGCGTGCAATACAAAGTTCCCACCTTGCAACGGTAAACCGTATGGAAGATTCGTCACAGGGTCAATCAGCGTCTCAGCCCCACGCACAATCTGCCAACAGTCTTGCACCGTGGCACCAGCAGGAAGACGCGGATCAGCAGGCAGCGCAAAGGTGGAAAGATCAGGCACCTGAATGTACAAACCCGTAGGGTTTGCCAGTGCCACATTCGACGGTGTTCCTGTCAATTGCCCACCTACGACTTGATTGACAGACTGACCAATATGGGGATCGCTATTTCGGTATGCCTGCCCATATTGGGCACAACAGATAAGCTGTTGAGGTTGGCTATTGCCGCAGGTCCGTAGAATCGTCGCCCCACCCGCCAGCTGCATCTCCGTTTGCAGCGTGTTCGGGGTGCTTGTCAAATGCATGGCCCCACCCGAAAACGCATTTGGATTCGCACAGCCGCCCTTGGGCCGTATTGAAGTAGGACCGGAATTCCACCTGTTTAATGGATTATAAGCTGGCCGACCTGTAGAAGGGTCAATCACTGGCTTTTTCGAAGTCGGATCCAAAAGGTACAGATCTTCCACATAAACCTGAATTTGGTGGCCACTGGGGACGCCCCAATTCAACGTTTCTGTATAAAGATCAGCCACCTTCTGAGGATCGATCATCCACAGCGTGTTCCAATACTCTGGATTCTCACAGGTAAAATCAATGCGGGTGATTTTGTTGGTCGTGGAGTCTCTGACCACACTCCATTCACAGTACTCATCCTGCCAACCGCGCGGTCCGTAGGGACCATATTGATGAAGTGGCCCACTCCAGTCAGCTTGTGGGCAAAGATCTACTGGGATTTGCTGAAAGACAGGGAGAGTCTGCTGACTAGGTGCATATTGATCCGCCACCTCCAGCAACTGATTGTTAGAGTAATTGTACGGATTGACTGGGCTAGCTCCTGAACCCAGATACTGGCCCAACCGATTTGGGAAGGCGTTCCAGGTGATGATTGCCGCCGTCGAACCCTGAGGAATCGGTGTAACGGTGGAATCAAAATAGGAGGTCTGGTCCGAAGCATAAAGCTCATTCCACGGATCCCCAACAATCG
>JAOZVT010000087.1 GCA_025869455.1 Prosthecobacter sp. | reverse complement strand
TATCAGCCCGATAAGTTCTGTCGGTATAGTCCAACAAACCACCGAATCTAACTTTAGCTGTTAAATCTTCAGGCAAAGAATTACCAAATAAGTCAGTTTCAATATCCATTCTTGCTGAATAACTTTCATCGAACAATTCTCTCCAAACACGCTGCACAAAGGGCTGATTCTGAATCGGAAAACTATATTGCCCAAAATTATCTCCGAGATCATAATTCTGAGCGATAAATCTTTGATCCGGCTCAAGTTGGGAGGACTGGTTGTAGCTGAGTGCCCAGTTAACTTTCATATCAGCGGTGTTACCAAAAACATGATGCTCCCCAGCAAGCTGCCAGGTGCGAATCTGACGCTCAGTATAGGTCAGAGATTCCCGGTAAGGGCTAGTGTCTGGATCATCAGGTTTGAAACCAAATTGTAAATTAGCACGGTCTTCAGCAATTCGATTGAAAAAGTAAGTCATGGTGACTTCATCGTGATCGCTGGGTTGAAATCCTGCAGAAACAAGCATGCCTGCTCTCATTGTTTCCTGCCCAACTCTCATACCATAGGGCAATATGCCGCTCGATGGATAAGCTGAATTACCACCTAAATTGGCATTTACGATGTCATCAATTTGGTCAGGAGGCACTACGACTCGACTGACACTTTGGACCAAGCCTGCATTCGCTCCATTTGCGTTAAATAAATATCTACCAAGTGAATCCTTGTCACTGTAGCTATATTTTTTAGAATAATCGATAGCAACAGTAATCCCGGTGGGAGCTCCCATGAACTCCGTACGATGTCCCAAGCTAGCTTCAAGAGAAAAATCCATTGGCGCCTCTTTCTCTTTCGTCCCTAATTCCTGAGACAAAGCTTGGTTAACAGCTTGACGACGCGCATTGAGAGTTGGGGAGAATACTCCATCCGGCAAATCTGCGAGGGTGCTATTTTTAATAAAGCCCGGCAATGCTCGATCATCTGCTGTACCCAGAACTCCGGTGCCTCCACCATTGTAAGTGAGGTAATTTCGGTTTCCAGTTGATTGACTATTGTAGCCTGAACCTATTTTTAATTTCACAAAGTCCTCCGTAGGAACTGACTTCGTTTTCACATCAATATTTGCACCCGTGGCTTCGCCTGGGAGGTCTGGAAGAAAGGTTTTGCTGGTTCGGATATCCTGAATGACCGAACTGGGGAATAAATCCAAAGCCACAGCGCGCCGATCTGGATCACTACTAGGTACGCGGAGGCCATTAAGGGTTACGGAGTTATATCTGTCCGCCAAGCCGCGAACAACAACAAATTTTCCATCTGAAACGTTCACCCCAGTCGTCTTCGCCAATAATTTAGCAGCGTCACTCGCCCCTGTTTGGGAAATAAATTTCGCCCCTAAGACATCTGTGAAACTTTTGAGTTCAGTACGTAAAGCCAACGGTTCAGAACTCGTTTGTGCATCAATGAGACCTTCCGCAGAGACGACAAATTCATCAAGTTCAACCACCACCGAAGTCAAGCCTACTGCAGCTTCTTTAACCGCCCCTGGGGTGACAACAATGCCAGAAATCCGCTCACGCACAAAACCTTCACCACTAGCTGTCAAGTTGTATGAGCCGGGTTCTAAATCGTTAATGAAGTAATTCCCATCCGCATCGCTCACCACCGACGCCGTCTGACTACCACCGTCTAGAGTAATGGTAACTCCTGGTAATGAAACGTAAAATTCAGCATCCTGAACCTGCCCACGAATCGCCCCCTTGACGGCCTGAGCGCTAGATTCTTGACTGGCTATTAACGAAATAGCGCAAAACAGAATCGAAAAGAAATAATGTCTGATCAGACAACGAGTCATAATCCTACTGTTTTACTTGAACGTTTTGAGATTTAAGGAGCTCTAATGTCGCATTAGGCACAGGTCGTCCAGCGTCCGCATAGTAGAGATAAACCTGAACTTGGGCAGCCGCCCTAGGTTCTGGATTTTGAT
>JAOZVT010000086.1 GCA_025869455.1 Prosthecobacter sp. | reverse complement strand
CCCCACCTACACCGCCCCCCCGCACCACCCCCCCACGCAACAAACCTACTTTAGCCCAGGTCGCCGCCCCCCTCGGGAATTTTCCCCTGCTTTTTCTTGTCACGCTGGGGGCGGTAGCCTATTGAATGTCCCTGCTAGCTATCACACTCCCGTTTTCATTCGTGATTCTGGCACTATTTTCATCCATCTCTCTGGCATCATGACATTCTCCCGACTGTGTGTCGTCCTCAGCATTGCGGTTTTTTCAGCCCTCCCAGGCCTGCGCGCCCAGGGCATGCTGGACTCTCTGACAAGCAATCTTAACATTGAAGGTCTGGAGACGACGTATGATCCCGCCACGGGTCTCGCCACCGCCACAGGAGACGTGCGCATCAGCTACACCGATGTCGAAATCCGCTGCGGCACCGCCAGCTACAATGCCACCACCGGGGAAGTCATCGCCCGCGATGGCGTCGTGATCTGGAAAGCCGGCACCACCTACCGGGGCGAAAACATCATCTACAATGCCAACACGGGCGAGCTCAGTGGCGATGCCGTGCGCAGTTCCATGCCCATGGAATCAGGCACCTTCTTTTACCAGACCGACAAATTTGAGACCGATACCAAGCTGATCCAGAAGCTAGAAGGCGGAGACACCTTCTTCACCACGCATGACGTGCAGAACCCGAACTTCCGCCTGCGTGCCCGTAGCCTCACCATTTACCCCGGTGACCGCATCGTCATGCGCAACGTCACCGTCCTAGCGGGAGACACCCCCGTGTTTTATTTCCCCTTCATCTCCCAGCCCCTAGAAGAAGAAGTCGGTTACCGCTTCACCCCAGGTTACCAGAGCCGTTGGGGCGCTTTCCTCTTGGCCCAGTATGGCGTGATCCATGGCGACCACACCCTAGCCAAATATCGCCTGGACCTGCGTTCCACACGCGGAGTCGGAGTCGGCGCAGACTTCCTCTCCCTACGGCACAAAGATAACCGCAAAAACTTTGGCAACCTGAAGCTGTATTACCTGAAAGATTCCGACCCTGAAAACAATCGCTCCGGTGAAGTTCGTGGCCCTGTGGGTGAAGACCGCTACCGCATCAATTTCCAGCATCGCATCTACCTGCCCGGACCTGAAAAGAGCACCTGGTACCTGGACTTTGACGTGAACAAAGTCTCTGACGCCCATTTCTATGAAGACTTCTTCTTCAATGACTTCCGCGAAACACCGGAACCAGAAAACCAGATCTCCCTGGTCCACACAGACCCCACCTATGTCGCCACCCTCATGGCCCGCTTTCAGGCCAATGACTTCTACACCGTCGGCACCAAGCTACCAGAATTTTCCATCGACTGGACCCGCCGCCCCCTCTGGCACACCGGCATCTTCCACCAGGGAAGCTTCAGCGCAGGCATCTTAAAAGACGAGCTGGGCGATGAAGAAGAACGCGACTTTGCCAATCTGGTACGCCAGGGCCGCACCCAGCTCAATGGCGGAGCCGCCGTGAATGGCGACAGCCTGAACAGCTACCAAGACCTGCTAGGTCTAGAGCCAGGGTCCACCCTGACCAATGCCGACCTAAGACGCGGTGTCGATCTCTTCTCCGCCCGTCTAGAAGGCGCAGGCTTTGCCCGCATCCACACCTACCAGGAACTCCTCTTGCCAAAAACCCTCTTTGGCTGGCTGAATGTGACCCCCCGCGTCGGCGCAGGTCTGACCCATTATTCAAACATCGATGGAGCCAGCCCCGCCATGTCAGATGACACCAAGACCCTTCTCCATGCTGGCTTGGACGTATCCTTCAAACTCAGCAAAACCTGGGAAGACTTCGATAAACCTGAATGGGGTCTCAATGGCCTCCGCCACGTCTTACAGCCCTACTTGAACCTCTCCTACCTGGATGCCTCCCAGCCAGATGGCTTCCAAGGCATTGACCGCCTATCC
>JAOZVT010000085.1 GCA_025869455.1 Prosthecobacter sp. | reverse complement strand
CCTGGGCATAGTCGGGGATGGTTCCCAGATAGGCGCGCAGGCCTCCCCGTGAGTCTTTATTTTTCGGGGCCTCCATCGCGACAAAGTCGGGGTTGGTATCCGCCGTGGCGATGCTTCGGCCAATCAGACCTATCAGTTTGGCGATCTTCGCCGCATTGGGATAATCAATCTTGTCGGCCGTATCACTGGGTTTGTGATAGTCCTCATGACTGCCGGTGAAGGCATTCAAAGTGGGGATGCCACGCTGATAAAAAGTCGTGCTGTCCGTAGGGAGGTAGGCATCGTTTTGCGTGGTGATGGGCAAACCGATGGGGACATTGCGCTTTTCGATTTCCTTTGGCCACCAGGTGCTGGAACCAACACCTTGCAGCACCAGGGTTTTCTGGAAGCGCCCGATCATGTCCATATTCAAGCAGGCGGCAAACATGCCAGTCAGCTTACCATTCGGATCTCCGCGAAACATCTTGGCCAGAGATTCCACGTAGTGATTGCTGCCTAACAACCCAAGTTCTTCACCTGACCAAGCCGCAAAGATGACATCGCGAGTGAGGGTAATCTTCCCCTGTTTTTTGAGATCCGCTAACCATTGGGCAATTTCAATAACACCCGCGACACCGCTGGCATTGTCATCCGCACCGTGGTGGATGAGATCGGCTTCATCTCCCCTTGCCCGCGAGTTGCTTCCGCCTTTGCTGCCCAGGTGATCCACATGCGCGCAAACGATCAGCGGAGCCACATGAGGATCCGGCTTGTCATGCGCAGGCAACACACCGAGGACATTGCGCCCCATTTTCTTTTCCTGACGGATGTCAATGTTGGCACTGAGTTTCAGGCCCTTGCAGTCTATACCGCCCATGAGGTCACCCGTATCCAGCTTCTCCTGGAGTTCCTTCAAATTCTTGCCTGTCGGTTTCAGTAAGCGATCAGCCAAGGCATCCGTCACACTAATGGCCGCGACACCAGAAGAGGCGAGAGAAGCGTCAAAGGCCATTGGCACGAGCTGTTCCACCACTTTGCTTGTGGGGCCACTGACGATGATGAGTCCGCGTGCGCCTTTCTGCCGAGCGACCAGTGCTTTGTGCCGCAGGCTAGCGTAACGAGTCAGATCATTGCGCCGATCTTGGTCGATACCTTCCGGTAGATAGCGCAAGACCATGACCCACTTATCCTTTACATCCAGGTGGGCGTAGCTGCTGTAAGCCTCCAGCTTTTTACCATCGCCATCCGTGGCTTCATCAGGAGTCTCGATGCCATAACCAGCAAAGACGATATCACTGGCGGCGACTTGGCCTAACTGAGAGAATGACAAAGGACGCCAGTCTTTATCCGTGACCAGTGCCGTTGAATCACCGCCAGCCAGTGTCAGTTCATTCTTGTCTCCCAAGGCCACACCAGCGGTGAATTCGAAGGGTTCAAACCAATCTTCATCACCATACGGTTGCAGGCCAATGCCCTTAAACACATCCGCCACATACTGAGTGGCCAGCTTTTCACCTTCCGTGCCTGTTAGACGACCATCCAGAGCATCACTTGCCAAATAGGTGACGTGCTGACGCATGTCCTCAGGTGTGATGTCCGCCAGGGTGGCGCCAAAGTCAGGTTGAATGATTTTTGCGGAAGCTTCAGCTTTGGCCTCGCCTTGGCCTAACCCTAAGGCCTTTTCAGCCGCCTCATGATTCCAGTCGGCCATGAAGATCTGGCTTTGTCCATTGCTAGTGCGTCCACTGGTCCAAGAAAGCTTTTTGCCATCGGGCGTGAAGACAGGCAGTCCATCAAAACCATCGGTGGTCGTCACGCGAACGGGGTCATGCTTACCCGCAGCATCCACCATGTAGAGTTCAAAGTTTGCGAAACCGTTCAGGTTGGTCGTGAAGATCAGGTAATCCCCTCTTGGATGAAAGTAGGGAGCCCAGCTCATGGCCCCTAGTTTGGTGACGGGACGCTGATCGG
>JAOZVT010000084.1 GCA_025869455.1 Prosthecobacter sp. | reverse complement strand
GTTAGGGATCTAGGGGCAGATCCGTTTTGCCCGAAATAAAGCGAGCCAAGCCATGCAAGAAGGCGGTGAAACTGAGAATGAATAGGAAGCAAGGCAGGATCTTTACACGAACGGAGGCGTAAGAGTCTTGCCATTCCAGCCATTTCATTCCGATGTAACAGCCTGTGATGCCCATGCCGATGAAAGCAAAAAGGATCTGGAAAAGGGCTTTTTCTCGAATCGCTTTTTTACGCTTTCGATGACCTAGGGCAATCATGGCCAGGGCTCGTTCATCCGTGATGCCGTGTTTTTCTTCCAACCATTCGAGGACCTCTTCGTCAGGTGCCTCCCAATGAATCTTCGAAATCACTTGGTCCTGGATCGTCTGGAGCTTCGCGTCTGAAATGTTCATGGTTGAAGGGGGGAGGAAGATCCGAGATGTTTTCCATGAAAACCGAAAGTTTGTCAATCGGCGGCTCTCTGGGGCAGGTGACGGCTGGTTCTCCCTGTTGCGCTAAAAGCAAGACCTGCCACACTTCGCGCTCCATCATGTCCACCATCGTTGTTGCCCAAAAGAACGGAGTCACCTGCATCGGCGCAGATACCATGAGCAGTCTCGGCTCACTGCGTCAGAAAGCTCATCACGTTGTCAATCACACCAAGATCACCAAGCAGGGAGACAGCTACATCGGTCTGACGGGTACTTCGTCCAGCCTTGTGGTGATGAATAGTTACTTCATCAATCCTGAGCGCCCTCGCGACTTTTCCTCCACCGAGGCCATCTTTGAAACCTTTCGTCATGCCCATCATTGGATGAAGGCGGAGTATTTCATGTCCACGGCCCCTGACAAAAATGAAGAGTATGAGACGACTCAGTTTTACGGGCTGATCGCGAATCCACACGGGATTTTTGCCCTCTATTCTTATCGTACGGCTCAGCAGTTCCATAAATTCTGGGCGGCGGGATCTGGGCGTGACTATGCTCTGGGGGCCATGCAGGCGATCTATGATCAGTGTGATAGTGCGGTGGATATCGTGAAAGCAGGGCTCAATGCCTCCGCTGAATTTGACAGTGCGACCTCTGGCCCTTTCGAAATTTTTACCTGTGACCTCATTCGCCAACCAAAGCCTGTCAAAAAGAGCCGCCGCAAAGCGTAAACCTCTATCGTCTCAACCATGAAATACCTCGCGTTACTATTAATCCCCACCCTGGCCCTAGCTGACGGGCCAGCAGATAACCTTGCCGACAATGTACGTCCGGTTCCTCCCATCGGCATTGAAGTGCCTGAAGCGGACGCCAAAACACTCGGCCAGGGACTGAAGGAACTACGCACGGCCATTGATGCCGCTGCCAAAGCCCAAGCCAAGAATCCAAAATTGGCCGATTTGTTGCCCGATGTAGAAATCTTCTACAAGGCCGTGGATTGGGCGCTGAAATACAAGCAGTTCAATAAAATTGCCGAAGTCAAAACTGCTCAGGAAGCTTTGACCGAAGGTAAAAAACGTGCCGAGCAGCTTAAAAATGGAGAAACACCCTGGACCACCCAAAAGGGATTGGTCGTGCGTGCCTACCGTTCGAAAATTGACGGCTCTATCCAGCCTTACGGTCTGGTGATTCCTGAAAGTTACAGCGGTGCTGCCACTCGTCTGGATGTCTGGTGCCACGGTCGTGGAGAAACCCTCAGCGAGCTGGCCTTCATTGATCAGCGTCGTAAACAAGTCGGCAATGTGTCTCCTGCCAATACCATCATTTTGCATCCTTATGGTCGCTATTGCTGCGCCAATAAATTCGCAGGTGAAATGGATCTGATGGAAGCCTTGGACCACGCGAAGAAGTTCTACACGATTGATGAAGATCGCATGGTCATGCGCGGCTTCAGCATGGGCGGGGCTGCCGCTTGGCAGTTTGCTGTCAACTATTCCGACAAATGGTGCGCGGCCAGCCCTGGCGCAGGTTTTGCGGAGACTCCAGAATTCCTGAATGTCTTTCAAAC
>JAOZVT010000083.1 GCA_025869455.1 Prosthecobacter sp. | reverse complement strand
CGTGACCGCCTCAGGCATCGCCGCAGTGCGCACGGCGGAAGCATCCACATTCATCTCTCCCTGACACTGCCAGGGCTGCAATTGTCCCGTAACATTCAGAGAACTGGTTAGCGCACCACTCATCATTTCAGGTGCACCACTAGCTTTCAGCAGTGCATTGAAAGCGGTGAGCTCCGACAGCCCAATGTCTCCCTTCGCTTGAAAAGCAAAGGGCGCTTTCAGTTCCATTTCACCAGTGAGTTCGATGGCGTTTTTAGCGTCCACCTGAATGGAGACGGTCTCAAGCTGTGCCCTACCCTTTTCGACATGGCTGCTTATAGCCACGTGTTGTACTTTACCCTCTCCGTAGCTGGCCTCATCCACCTTGAGATTCATTTCCGCCACTAGCTTGCTGTAATCCTGAGCGCTCAGATCTTGAACATTAAAACTAGCCTTACCCTTGGACTCCAGAACCCCTTTCACGGGTTGTTCAGGGGCTGGTAGCCCGGTGGTCTGCATCAGAGCAGCTGGGTCTTTGATCTGCATCAGCCAATCCGCTTTCATCGGCATGGCATCCTGCATTTCCATGGTGGCATTGAGCGCAATGGTGTTCCCTGCCCCCAATTCCAAAGGTGGCAATTCAAACCGAGCCTGTCTGCCATCCAAGGAAAAGAGAGTGCGTAGCTTCGGCAGTTTATAAGTCTCAAAGGCTAGCGTATCTCCCAACAATTCGCCCGAGGCCTTGGTAGGTGTCGCACCCTTACCTTCAGCCGTTGCTTTTAACTGAAGATTACCAAACAAGGCTGGGGGTTTTTCAAGGAAGTCGGTGACCTTCGGCAGGCTTCCGTCTAGCTGTGCGGTCCAGGGTATTGTTTCCCAATCCTTCAGATCTGCCGGCAAGGTTGCCTCGGCGGTTACTTTCAGACGATTCTCAGCACGACTCACTTCCAAAGCCTTCACTTCAGCGCGGCCATCCTTCACACTGGCTTGAATAGAAACGCCATCCACGATGGCACCAGCCGTGCGCAGATTGGCCAAAGAAAAAGCTAGATCCATGGCGATCTGAGCTGGCACAGAAGGATCTCCCTTCACCTGCAAATCAAGGCTACCTTTTTCGAAAAACACTTCGTTAGGCAGGCCTAACGTTTGCAATTCATCTGAGCGTAAATCTCGTCCCTTCACTTTTGCATCGATCCGCAGGGGTGGAGTCAACAACCCTGAAGCCGAAGCATCCACGTTAAAGCGCGCCGCTCCTAACTTCGCCAGTAATGCGACCGCTACCGAGGTATCACTTTCCCAGAGCCCTTGCAGATCAATCGCTAACTTTTCCAAAATGACCGCTTTAGGCAGCGTGAGATTTTGAATCGTGATGTGACGAGATTCCCACACCACGTCGGCCTTCAAATTCTGAAACTCGAGGCCATCCGGTTCACGACGAAACTCCTGGCACTCGAACACACCAGGCATCCCCTCCCCCATTTGCAGTGTCAGCCCACGAAGGATCAGCTTCACCCCATCCGCAAGTGTGACGGTGGCATTGATGTTTTTGATATCCACCGTACGCGGCCACACAATGAGCGGCATTTTACCAGGCATGCTGCCCGACTATCTGACGCCGCAGCAGGGCCGCATCCTGTTCCGCGGCCAGGACCTGCTGCGGCAGGAAGAGCCGGCCCTGCAGGCCATGCGCGGCAAGGACATGGCGATGATCTTCCAGGAACCGCTCTCGGCGCTGAACCCGCTGATGACGGTGGGCGAACAGATCAGCGAAGTCATGCGGGTGCACAACGCCTACCCCGGCGCCCGGCGCATGGCGCGCACGCTCGAAATGCTGGCCTTCGTGGGCCTGCCCGACCCCGCCGCACTCTACCACGTCTACCCTTTCCGGCTGTCCGGCGGCCAGCGCCAGCGCGTGATGATCGCCATGGCGCTGGCGCTGGAACCGGCGCTGCTGATCGCCGACGAGCCCACGACCGCGCTGGACGTCACCACGCAG
>JAOZVT010000082.1 GCA_025869455.1 Prosthecobacter sp. | reverse complement strand
CAGTTTAGCCGAGCCTGTCAAGATCCGAGGAAAGGGGCTTCGTTTGACGGATACAATCTACAGCCTTCAACGTGTGATAAAGGTAGCAGGTGAAATTGTAACTCATCAGCGCCTGCCCGCAATCTACAGCGTAATAGCGATTCACGATGTCATCAAGCACATTGTAACTCATCAGCGCCTGCCCGCAATCTACAGCCGAACTTTCGTGAACTCATCAATATGTATGATTGTAACTCATCAGCGCCTGCCCGCAATCTACAGCCCTCTCCTGTTTGGGGACACTGAGCCTTTAATTGTAACTCATCAGCGCCTGCCCGCAATCTACAGCCATGTTCGGCGTGTCACTCATCTGGTCGGCATTGTAACTCATCAGCGCCTGCCCGCAATCTACAGCTGTCTGGGAACAATGCGCTGATCCGGCACAATTGTAACTCATCAGCGCCTGCCCGCAATCTACAGCAGGCCTTTAGCTACATCCGCGACCTCGTCGATTGTAACTCATCAGCGCCTGCCCGCAATCCATACGGCACTCCGCGTGACGCTTACGGTCGAGAGTCTGGCGCATCAGGTGCTGAGGTTGTGCAGCGCATGCCCGAGGGGAGGCCGATCATGATGCGCTCAAGTGTCTGCTTGAAGTCCGCCAGCTGCGACTCCGCGCCACTCAGGCATCGTCATAAACTTCGTTTCACGCTCCTGCCAAGCTACTGTTCCCTTGGCATGTGAACAGCCAATCCTTGCGCTGGCTTCCAGCTTCAGACGGTGCTTTGGGTGACGTTTAATCGCCATTAGGTTGATAACATGTTTGATTAACATAAATGTCGGTAAATATAATTTCCCATATAGTTCCATTTACCCAAACTATTCTGTGAGCGAAACCTTCTTCGGTTATAAAAAATTCATCTTGATTGAGTTCTAAATTTGCCGCCTTCGTATAAGCTAGATTCCAAGCGATAACGCTTTTATAGCCAATTTTAGTGACAATATCCTCGCAAGCACCAAGTAACTCCATCTCAATATCAATAAAATCGTCGCCGTAAAATTGCCGCGGCAATATAGATACCCTCAGTAATGAAGCGTCGTGGAATGATTTCGAATTAGCAGCATCGTATCTCCATTCCGCGTCCGCGATCTGGGCTATCCCGGCGGGTAAACGATGACGGATCGAATCGATGTAAGATTTATACTCCTTCCATTTTCTCTGTGCGTCTTCAAATGTAGTAGCTCTGTAATCAGTCAAAATTGGAGAACTCATAATTTGAAAAACTAAATTCCAGGCTGCCAGGCTTGACCGCTCGCAACATCATTAAATGCGTCCAAGAAGGATTTACCTTCATCTCTCATTTGTCTATTTATTTCGTATCCTTCTTTAATTGTGTCTCCAATGAGTGGTATCCACGAAGCCCAGTTAAGACATCTTACAGAAGTACCGCTTAACCTAGAAGGTGGTGGAGTGTCTAGTCGAGCTCTTATAGGCCGCACAGCAGCACGTCCGCCTGTAAGGACTCCAGCTCGCCGAGCGACATCGATATTGACACCATTAAGCTTATTCAATACTGCATCAGGCGGAGGCCTAAAAGGAACAACAACTTTCATTTTATGCTTATTGATCCACCCAGTAGTGTTGCATACCCCGACCTCTTTTCCTTGGGGATTATACACATGTGTTTCTAGAGTAGGCGTATAATCCACACGAGCCGAATAACCTTGGCCGAGATTTATGTTCGCTTTACCATCAGCTAGAGGAAACTTAGCGTGACCTAATATATCCAGCATCGACAAGGAATTATTATCAACATAGCCATAAAGGTTAATACCTCCTCCTTCTTGTATCGGATCCTCACTGATCCACACCCCCAACTCCGCATCATACGCCCGGTAAGGTGCCAGATGCAGTTCGCTCTTCTCATGATACCAATGCCCGGTGTATCTAAAATCACTTAGCCGAACTCCTCCAGGCCCGCCCGCAGCACTGGCGG
>JAOZVT010000081.1 GCA_025869455.1 Prosthecobacter sp. | reverse complement strand
TGGGCGAATGACTTCGTCAGGTAATCGGGTGTCACGGCGTTCCAGTGCAGTTTGGCATCCTGTTGCGAACGCTGCGGGCCTTCGGCGAGTAGTGGATCAAGTACGGGCACACAACCGGCGATCGCAGGCGCTCGGCAACGACCTCGCGCAACGCCGGCCCATGGCAATCTCCAAATGCACGGGCTTCCCGTAATTCTGCGTCTTCCCGGCGACACCTTGATGGTGTTCTGCTCGAGGTCAACGGCCGACTTCGGCCACATCACGATGTCCTCCCGCCGCTGAAGACTCAGCAAGCCCAGCCGGGATTCCTCCTCGAATCGATCGAGGCAACCGCTGAGCTTCGGCGCGGCCGCGCCGGTGAGCATTGCCAGTCGCGCGCCGTCGTCAGCCGAGACCGGACGGCACTACCTCATTCGGGCCGAGCCAATCAGCTCCGGGTGTTACACCAGGTAGCGTTGGGTCGGCTGCGGCCACTACTCCCAACTTTGTAGGTGTTAGTGCCGGATCTGTCGGGGTTGGAGATGACGTAAACGCTCAAGGTGCCCAAGGTGGATCCGCGTGGTATGGCGCATCGTCTATCAGTGGCAATGGAGGTCCTTCTATCTTTGATGACGGGGTCTATTCAGTAGGCCCTGGCGGCACTGTAGGGAATGGCGCTCAGAACCCTGGGCTGGTGGATCTGCGGTCGGGAATAGCTACAAATATTCTTGGTGGTAAAGGTGGTGGTTTGGATTGTCGAGGAGTACTCATTAGCATGAAAACATACGCTCGAATTGACGTTGGAAAAGTCATAGAGATCATTGAACCCGAAACCTTCGATGCAGAAGGCTCAGCGTGGATTGAGGGGCAGCCAAGCAGGATCGGTCAGGAAAAACCCATTGAGGTCCGGCTTCACCCGGCGATTGTCGAGAATATGATTGATGTCTCAGGTATCGAGCCACAGCCTAGTTATGGATGGATCAGCTAGGGTGGCGAACTGCATCCGCCAACCCTATTCCAGCCATCCCCGGGAGAGGTAAAGATCGCGAACGCTAGCCTTCGCGATCTTTACCATAGTCAGGCCAAGTTGGCACTGGCGCCACTACAATACGCGGGAGATTTCGAAATGGCTCTCGATGAGGAATGAGGGCGCCTAGTAGCTTGGCAGATGTACATGATTGCGATCAATCGTGTAGATCTTGCAGTTACCGATGATCTTTGGCCTGACCCCCTTTACTTAATTGCCGCTGATTGGCTTTCGATTGAGATCTTCGACGGAGCTTCTTTTTTTCGAAACAGTTCCAGTATTATTTTTTGGCAAGGCTTTTCAATGCATATGTGCAATCCTACAGAAACACTTATCACAAAACCTAAAAATAACGCTTGGTGCGCTATTAGGAAGAACATTGATTCGGTAGGCTGACGAATATACATTGATCCAAGAAGTACGTGGATCAGATAAAACGCGAAAGAGGCCTCGCCAAGCATAACAATTTTCTTGCCGGAAAGAAGTTTTGCTATTTGCGTCTTGCTGGAAATAACAATGCTCAATATTAGCAAGGTATATGGGAGTGCGTATGCTGCATCCCATTTAAATGAACTGCCAGCAATAGTGGAAGATGTCGCGAGAGTGAATATGTAGACAATGCAAGAGTAGGTTACGAAGCTCCATATGCCGGTGCTTGAAGTTTTATGTTTGAAAAAGCGCTTGTAATAAATTGCCGCTAATATCCCTAGCGCAAAATCTAAAGATCTGTATGCAGGCCCTCGATAAAGCCAGCGATGTGACGATGCCGGATCAGTAGCTAACAGGCTGGCGCGCTCAGGCATAGAGAAGTAGATTGCGATTGCAATTTGAGAGCTGATTATTATAAGTGCTAGCGCTATAAGCTTGTTTTGTGATGTCAAAATACCCAGTGTTCGAAAAACTGGGATTAGAATCGGAAAGATAATATAAAGAAAAATCTCAACGCTAATGCTCCATGAGGGGCTGTTAAG
>JAOZVT010000080.1 GCA_025869455.1 Prosthecobacter sp. | reverse complement strand
AACCTTGCCTCGGCGGCACCGCTTTCGTCGGAGGCATGAAATATCGCAGTCCTTCCTGCATCGTAAGGTGCTCCTCCGCACGAGATCGCATCCACTAAAGGAAACTTCCGAAAACTCATTTTTATGGAGAACAGCCGTCTCTGCTGTTCAGACACAGGCAAGATGCCTGTGCTCCATGCTTATGCTCCCACGCTTATGGGGAACAGCCGTCTCGGCTGTTTAGACACAGGCAAGATGCCTGTGCTCCATGCTGGAGTTTCCGTGAAGTCCCTAAAGGTCATCACTCGCCCGCAAAAGCGGTGTGGCGCTATCGCTTCCCACCGCACTCCGGGACGCTCCGCGACTTTGTGTATCTTCAGCAACTCGTCCGCTTAAATCCGGCGGGCTTCGCGCACGTCTAGCTTCACGACTTTCCAGGCGGCCCCGACAGGTGCCACGGTGACTTCAGCGGTGTAGCGATTGACTCGTGTATGCGCATGTCCCCAATGCCCCACCGTGCCTAGCGCGGTCCATTGACATTCAGTAACGAAACCCGCGCCTGCAGGATTCGGCTTCACGGCCATGACCTCCGCACTGAATTCTGTGATGGTCACGCGCGTGCCTTCACGGCCTTCCAAGGTCAGAGCCTGCAAGGTTTCCAGGTAGAGTTGGCGGAGCAGTTCTCCATCCACACTGCGGGCCAAGGTGTCATAGATCTCTGACTCCGTACGATAATCAAAAGCACGGTAAACATTCCGCAGCAGAGGCGAAAGGATGGCTTCGGCATCCGGCTTTTCTTTCACCTCTGGCACGACGACCCCACGCTGAAGCTTCACCACAAACAGGGGCCAAGTCAGCAGTGCGCCTAACAACCAAGCGCTTAAAAAAGTAATGTTGCCTCCTGCCAGACGATGGCCACTCCCTTTCAACACAATGAAAAAGATGAGCCCGATCGAAAACCAAATGAGGCTGCCCATAGGCAAATGCCAGGGCTCCAAGGTTTCAATCTTGGGCACGGCGGCCAAAGGGCTGGGCATGGGCAGACGACCTTGACTGCGCCATTTGACAAGTTTTGTCCCCAGGTGGGCTTCAATCAATTCACTGCGAGGGCCAAAGAAAACACGAATGGGAAGTTGCGTTTGTCCGTCAATGTAGCCTGTCCATTGGATCTGGATTTCCTCGGGCAAAGGGGGACGTGGAAACTCCCAAATGAGGCCGACCATGGCCTCCCTCGTAGGCAGGCTAGCGCCTTCTTCCAGGGGCAAGGTAGCTCCAGGTTTACCCTTGATGATGGAGGCCCCGATAAAGTTTCCTGACTCGGGCTGAGTCGTGCCGATACGACACCAGTCTGCTGCTTTGGCCGCGATGGCCTCCGTCAGCGCTTTTTGATCTTCGGCCCCGAGTGTGGAGGAAAGAGGCAAATTCGCCCACTTCTGAATCGTCGTGGCGTCAAACAAAGCCTCGAAACGTATTTGGTTAGTCTCTAGGTAGAGATAGCCTTGCGAGATGACTTCCGCCGGGAGGTCCGGCTGCGTGCGTCCTGGTGGTGGTTGGCTCAGGATCTTAGCCGCATCAAACTGCAAGGTCTGAGCGGCGGCAGATGAAGAGAACAAGAGGGCACTGCCGAGCAATGCCCCCGAAACCATGATCCAGGCAAAGCGCGAGAATCTGGACGGTCTGGATAGGATCATGGATGGAGGTAAACGGTCACCGCTTTGGGCTATTGCACGTCTGTCACGGCGATGTGTGGTCAAACCCGCAAGGATCACAGTACCCACGGCTTCCGCCATTCTTTCGAGAGTAACTTCGAAGCGGCCTCATTGCCTTCGATCTTCTCCGTCTGCGGATTCCATTTCAGGCTGCTGCTGCCCGTGCGCAGGGCAATGTTTGCCAAATGGGAAATGGTGATGCTGCGATGGCTGACTTCCACGCCTGTGGCGGTAGGTTTGCCATCATAGATGCAGCTCAGGAAGTTATCCGTGTGATCTTTGCTCTCGTAG
>JAOZVT010000079.1 GCA_025869455.1 Prosthecobacter sp. | reverse complement strand
CCGTCTGTCCACCCACCAAGGCGGCGCAAAGCGTCCTGCGGCACTCCAGCCACGCGCAAGCCGTCTGCGAACGTATGCCGAAAGGAGTGAAACACCTGGTTGCGTCCTTCCTTCACCCCCACCTCGGAAAGGTAGCGGCTAAAGCGTTTGGAATAGTTGTGGGAACGATTGCCATAGGTGTGACCTCGCTTCGCATCAGGGAACAATTCTTCTCCGCCCACCTGCCTTATGGCCGAGACGTATTTGAGCCATCCAAGGCGTTCCAATTCAGGATGAATGGGAACAATGCGTCGGCTGGCGTCGGTCTTGACTGATTGCCCATCACCATCGCGGATGTGGATGCAAGGCACGCCGTCACGCTCGTCAATATCTGAGGGAGTAAGCTGCAAGATTTCTTCCATTCGGAAACCTTGAAACAAGGCGATCAGGGGTGCCCAAAACTCGTGAGGGTTAAGCCGATGTTGAGGGGTATATCGTGCAGTCGGTTCAAGGGCGAAAGCCTGGAATAGGGGGCCAGAGAAAATGAGGTTGAGTTGATCCACCGTGAATGACTTGTCTCCATCGGCTTTCTTTTTCTCCTTCATTGTCAATCCCTCAGCCGGGCTTGCAGACAACAATTGTTCCCGCACCGCGAAGCGAAAGACGCTCGAAAGCAGGGTCATGCGCTTGTTGAAGGTGGCACGTTCCATCGGTTCCCGCCCATCCTGCTTTGCCAGCTTGACAGTTTCGCGCAGTTCCTTGCCAGGATACAGGGAGGAGAACCGCGCCGGGAGTTGCCGATACATGTCCTGCAATTCTTTGATCTGCCCCCTTGTGATGGCCGCAATGGCTGTCTCTCCCCCCACAAATTCACGGAGCATTCGATACACCAGTTGAAACTCATCCCGAGTCTTCTTCTTCACATGTTCGCGGTTCGGATCACTGTCGAATCGCTTCATGAGTTCATTCAATGAAATCGAAGTAGGGGGGGCCGGAGATGCCTCTACCGGAGGGGTGAGCAGATGTCCTGAATCAGGTGGCGTTCCGTTCTCAATGATGCCGCGTGCATAGCCATTGAGCGAGATAAGCCCCTCTCTGACCGAGGCAATGAACCAGGAATGGGTTTCGGCAAATGGCGCTGGACTCCACCAGTTTACGGACCCGCCAGCCTCCTCAACAATTTCGCGTGCTTGCCGAAAGGTTTCCAAATCCGCGTATTCCCCATCCCGCCGTTGGAGGCAGCGAAGCTGCTGGTCTAGCTTTAAAAGTTCAGCCTGCCGTTCGTCGGATTCACACATGCCGAAAATGAAGTGAGCCTCGGCAAGAACATCTTCCTTTGCCTTGAGATACCAGCGATGCACCAGGACGTGAAGCTCAGAGCGAGTGAACTCATGCAAGGGTCGTCGAGTGAGAGCTTCTTCCCGCTTCCCGGTGGGTTTTGTTGCATCCACAGACCGCCCATTCGAGGCTTTCGCCAATGCACCAGCTTCGTCAATCACCCGATCAGATTCCCGCAAGGCTTCCGCGTAAAGTTTGCTGAGTTGGCGTCGGTCTTTGGTTTTGAGGGAAACGATGAATTCGGTTCTGCATCCCTGGGTGATGAAGGGTTGCATTGCCTTGGGGATAGGGCGGCGGAAAATCCACCAGCCTTTTCGCTTTTTCAGATACATTTGCGGCTCATCCATATGCCTGCATTGTATCATGCCCCAGTATCATTCGGGAAGCGGAACGCATTGAAAACCAACCTTATCGTTCATTCCCAGCACATTGCTGGGAAATTGGCGACCCCTACGAGAATCGAACTCGTGTCGCATCCGTGAAAGGGATGTGTCCTAACCGCTAGACGAAGGGGTCATGCTCTGTTTGAGCGGGCCGAAATCATGCCAGAGAACCAGATATATGCAAGAGCATTTTTGTCTTTTTCTAAACTTATTTTCAAATGCCTGGGAAAGCCCCCATGAACGCTCCCCTTTGCACCCGCTTTGAGACCTCCATGAGGCC
>JAOZVT010000078.1 GCA_025869455.1 Prosthecobacter sp. | reverse complement strand
CAAGCGAATTAGTATTGACTATTGTTTGTATGACCATCAAGAACCGTGACCTTGTAAAAGGGGTTTCTCACGAGCGCAAGTTTGTGAAGAGGAGATTGAGGTTATATGGTCAAGAAGAGAAGCGCAAACGGTGGATGCCTTGGCGCTAAGAGGCGATGAAGGACGTGGAATCCTGCGAAAAGCTCTGGGGAGTTGGAAACGTGCGTTGATCCAGAGATGTCCGAATGGGGGAACCCGGCACAATGTAAATTGTGTCATTCATAACTGAATACATAGGTTATGAAAGCGAACTCGGGGAACTGAAACATCTAAGTACCCGAAGGAAAAGAAATCAAAAGAGATTCTCTCAGTAGCGGCGAGCGAACGGGGAACAGCCTGGCGTGATTTATTAATCAAGTGAGTAGAACAACCTGGGAAGGTTGACGAGAGAGGGTGATAGTCCCGTATACGAAGCTCGATTAAAGAACTAGGCACGCGAACAAGTAGGCCGGAACACGCGAAATTCTGGTTGAATATGGGTGGACCATCATCCAAGGCTAAATACTACTTACTGACCGATAGTGAACCAGTACCGTGAGGGAAAGGCGAAAAGAACCCCGGCAAGGGGAGTGAAATAGAACCTGAAACCGTATGCGTACAAGCAGTGGGAGCCTGTTTAAGGACGGGTGACTGCGTACCTTTTGTATAATGGGTCAGCGAGTTACTTTTAGTGGCGAGGTTAACTGAATAAGGAAGCCGTAGAGAAATCGAGTCTTAATAGGGCGCGAGTCGCTGAGAGTAGACCCGAAACCGGGCGATCTAGCCATGTGCAGGATGAAGGTTGGGTAACACCAACTGGAGGTCCGAACCGGGTAATGTTGAAAAATTATCGGATGACGTGTGGCTAGGAGTGAAAGGCTAATCAAGCCCGGAGATAGCTGGTTCTCCCCGAAAGCTATTTAGGTAGCGCCTCGTGAATGATTACCGGGGGTAGAGCACTGTTTCGGCTAGGGGGCTGTCATGGCTTACCAAACCGATGCAAACTCCGAATACCGGCAAATTGAATCACGGGAGACACACGGCGGGTGCTAACGTCCGTCGTGAAGAGGGAAACAACCCAGACCGCCAGCTAAGGTCCCAAAGTTATGGTTAAGTGGGAAACGATGTGGGAAGGCATAGACAGCCAGGAGGTTGGCTTAGAAGCAGCCACCCTTTAAAGAAAGCGTAATAGCTCACTGGTCGAGTCGGCCTGCGCGGAAGATGTAACGGGGCTAAAATCATACACCGAAGCTGCGGATGTGCACTAAGTGCACGTGGTAGGGGAGCGTTCTGTAAGCCGATGAAGGTTCATTGAGAAGTGGGCTGGAGGTATCAGAAGTGCGAATGCTGACATGAGTAACGATAATGAGGGTGAAAAACCCTCACGCCGGAAGTCCCAGGTTTCCTGCACGACGTTAATCGGAGCAGGGTGAGTCGGCCCCTAAGGCGAGGCTGAAGAGCGTAGTCGATGGGAACCAGGTTAATATTCCTGGACTTTTTATAAGTGGTGATGTGGGGACGAAGAAGGCTAGGTGAGCCAGGCGTTGGTTGTCCTGGTCCTTGCATGTAGGTGGAAAGACCTGGCAAATCCGGTTTTTCATTAACACTGAGGTGCGAAGGGGTTCTGAACTTGTTCGGAGAAGTCATTGATGCCCTGCTTCCAGGAAAAGCTGCTAGCCATAACTTATAGAGAACCGTACCGCAAACCGACACAGGTGGACAGGTAGAGAATACTAAGGCGCTTGAGAGAACTCGGGTGAAGGAACTAGGCAAAATGGTACCGTAACTTCGGGAGAAGGTACGCCCTTGATGGTGAATGTATTTACTACATGAGCTGTTGAGGGTCGCAGAGACCAGGTGGCTGCGACTGTTTATTAAAAACACAGCACTCTGCAAATTCGAAAGAAGACGTATAGGGTGTGACGCC
>JAOZVT010000077.1 GCA_025869455.1 Prosthecobacter sp. | reverse complement strand
AGCAATCGGGGTTTTGCGTCGCCCGACGATTGACGCCTATATTCCGCCACTCGCCAAGGCGTTATAGTCCACCCCAGTGATGGCAATCTGCACATCAAGCGCCAGCATTCATATAAGCCATGCGCGGCCGATACAGGTTGAACCTGCCGAATCAACACGTCGAGCGGTGCTAGGCACCTAAAAGGCCAACCACTACACTCGCATGCGAACCCTATAAAGAGGTCTTACCGGTGACACCACTCATGATCACCCTGCTTGTCATAGCCGGGATCGCAATTCTGATCGCCATTGGCTACATGAACCATGTGGTGGAAAACAACAAACTGGAGAAGGCCCGCACCAAAGTCGAACTCAATGACCGCCTGCGCCGCTGTGGCGAATTGACCGAGACCTTCCCCGGCCAATTCATGACCCCGGCACTGAAACTGCTGTTGACCCGCCTGGAACTGAACGTCTGCCAGCGCCTGCTGAACCTGGAAAAAACCAGCGCCACGACCAAGGCCCGCATCACCGAACTGAGCGCGCTGGTGGCCCAGGGCGAATCGATTCCGGTCAACAACCCGCCAGCACCGATCCTGACCGAAGCCAAGGCCAAGGACGTACGCTTCCTCCTTGAAGCCCTCCACGGCCAGATCACCCGCGCCGCCCACGATGGTTTCCTGCCGCCGAACGAAGCCAAACAGTGGGTCCGCGAAGTCCGCCACATCCTGGTACTGCTGCATATCGAGTTCTTCAACAACCTCGGCCAACAGTCCCTGCAACAAAACCAGCCCGGCCAGGCCCGCCTCGCCTTCGAACGCGGCGTGCAATACCTGCGCAAACAGCAGGATCCCCAGATGTACTCCGAACAACTGCAATACCTGGAAAAACTGCTGGCCCGCGCCAACGCCCAGGTCATGGACAAAATCGCCCCGGTTGAAGGCGAAGAAAACCAACTGACCGCCGGCCTCAAAGACGTCGAAGCCGATGCGGACTGGAAGAAGAAAGTGATTTACGACTGATTGCAGAAGTTGAAAGAGAAGCCACCGAGAGGTGGCTTTTTTGTGGGCTTGTGGGTGTGAATCCGATAGGAACTGGATGAATGTCGGGGCGCTTTCGCGAGCAGGCTCGCTACCGCAGGGAGACCGGGTGTATCTGGTCGGGCGGGAGGCCACCATCGCAGGCAAGCCAGCCCACAGGGTTGATCATTCCCACACACAGCAAACTCGGTACACGCGTTAAACATTTCGAAGCTGAAACACACTTCCCTCTGCGCTACTGCTTATTTATCCCCCCGAGAAAACAGAGAAACACCCTACAGATAAAGAGGAGTGGTCTTCTGTTTCCACTCAAATCCGCTGCCCAGAATGGCTGTCGAACAGAACTGCCTGGAAGCCCATTCGATCTTTTCAGTTGAATTCACGAGATCGCATATTTGGCAACCTTCATTCATAACAAAATGGACACGTCACTATGGACAACCTAGCTGCACAGTCGCAACTCACTGCCATAGGTCCGGGCAATAAAGTTTATCTGCAAGGGCATTTTGATTTTCAGAACAGCATCACCAGCCGCTACGCAAAAATCGTCAGCATTGATACCGCCACCGTAATCATTCAAAAACCGACTCTTCGAGCCAACCAGACAGAAGTCATCCGCCATCAAGCCATCACCCACATCAGCCTTGTCCCCCCGTACAAAACATTCGAAAGCGACACAAGCCCCATTCTCGGATAAACCAAAACCGAAACAGGTAAGCGCAGGCAATGCCAAGTCCACAACCTTTGGCAGCGCCTGCAGAGAATGCCTTCGTCAGGAAAATACCGGGCTGACAGACGGGCTCGCGCAATGACCGAACCTGCCACAAGGCCGAGTGTCAGCTCGCCTGCGTTTGACTTTGATCTGCAAGGTCCCAACGACAGGCTGAGTGGTGGAATTCATCCGGGGACGTCTGGCGAAACCAGACACATCGAAGAGGAGGTGCAACGAAGCAAACCGGAGGCGAT
>JAOZVT010000076.1 GCA_025869455.1 Prosthecobacter sp. | reverse complement strand
GCGTTGGGGGAACTCGCCCCCGAAAGAATCTCCGGTTACTGGTGCCGCTAACAAAAAGTTTAGGTGACCGTGGTTTGCGTGTGACTCTCGTTCGCGCTGGTGCGAAATTGGATATGAATCTAGCAGCACAAATCCGTGAGCATGCAGAGTTGCTGGAATTAGGGGCTGTGACGGATGCGGAGCTTTCGGCAGCCTATTCTCAGGCCGCCTTGACCTTGGTGCCCTCGACTCAAGAGGGCTTTGGTTTGCCAGTTCTGGAAGCCATGCAGGCAGGCTGCCCAGTGGTTTACAGCAACGCGACGAGCCTTCCTGAAGTGGCTGGCGATGCGGGTTTGGCCTTTGATCCGCTGGATGCTGACCAAGCTGCGGATCAATGTGAGCGTGTTCTTACTGACGTGGCTTTACGTAACAGGTTGATCACTCTGGGACATCAACGAGCAAGTCTGTTTACTTGGAAGCGTCATTGGGAAGGTCTGCGGAAAATTTACGAGGGCTTGCTTCATTCATGAGAAGCTTTTTCCAAGGGCATCGCTGGGCATTGGCTCTGCTTGGTCTGTGTCTAGTGCTGTTAGTGGTGTGGCAGCCTTATGCGGCAGGCTACGCCAGCTTTAGGCTGACCCTTTGGCAGGAGCTGGTCATTCGTTGGCTGACGCCGAATTGGCAGCATGGTTTTCTAGCCCCCTTCATGGCGGGTTGGTTAGTATGGCGGCAGCGGCTGGCCCTTTCGAAGTTACCCATGAAAGGAAGTTTGTGGGGGCTGACCATCATGGTGGTGTCCATGTTGTTCTACTTTGCTGGGTACAAGGCTAACAATTATTACTTCGGGGCTTTCGGGCTTCAGTGGTTCATTGCGGGATTCGTTTTGTGGTTTTGGGGCTGGGAACAATCCAAGCGCCTTTTCTTTGCTTGGTTGATTCTTGGTTTCATGTGGCCCTTGGGTTTTTTTGAGGAAGGGTTTGCCTATCGTTTACGTGTTATCGTCGTTGAATCGGTGGCCTTCATTTTGAATTGGATTCACGTGGATACGATACGTGATGGGACGGCTCTTGTCTCGGCACCAAATGCCGAAGCGGGGCGCGCTATCGGGCAGCTTTTTAGCCTCAAAGTGGATGGACCTTGCAGTGGAATGCGGTCCCTCTTTGCCTTGCTCATGGTCTCAGCCTTGTTCGGGTATTTTTCTCAAAAGAGTCTGTGGCGTCGGTTAACAATCTTTGCATGCAGTTTGCCTTTGGCGATCTTTGCTAACATGATTCGTGTCTTTATCTTGTTAGTCGGTGCGATCCTGTTTGGGCAAGATTTTGCCGTCGGAAATGAGGAACAAGAGGTGACGACCTTTCACTTTCTAGCAGGGATAGCGGTTTATTTAGTTGCCTTAATGGGGTTGCAATTGCTGTCCTCTGGGATGAACCGTTTGCTGGGGACTTCACCAAAGTCGGAGAAGAATGAAGTAAAGGTGCTCGGCTCAAGTCTCGATCTGAAGTCCAAGTCGCTGCCTCGAATGCTGACGCAATCCTTTGTCTTGAGTGGCTTGGTAGTCCTGACACTTCTGGCCTGTCGGTTTTCCCCAGAGACAGCGGCTGGTGACGGTGCCGGTGTCATCATGGAGCTTCCTGTCGGCATTGGCCGTTTCATTGGAGATCCGCAAAAACCAGACAAAGTGGAAACGGAATTGCTGCCAGCGGATACTCAACTCGTGAAGATGCGATACCGTAC
This sequence comes from Prosthecobacter sp., assembly GCA_025869455.1. Lineage (GTDB taxonomy): Bacteria > Verrucomicrobiota > Verrucomicrobiia > Verrucomicrobiales > Verrucomicrobiaceae > Prosthecobacter. The sequence continues at coordinate 280 of JAOZVT010000076.1, read as the reverse complement.
TTTTTCCGCACCAGAATCTAGAGATATCGTCAATGTCACTCTGGTCTTGGCTGGGGCTGAGCGACGTAGCATCCACCGACCCGAAGTGTGTTTGGATGGTCAGGGGTGGACGTTGATCGAATCTCGCGTGTTGCCTGTGGAGATCAAACCGGGGCAAATCTTAGAGGTGAAGGATCTCTTGATTGAGCGTCAATGGATCGACAAAGATGGAACGCGAAAACCTCTCCGTGCCCATTATGTGTATTGGTATGTAGGGACGGATGTGACGACGCCTTATAAT
>JAOZVT010000075.1 GCA_025869455.1 Prosthecobacter sp. | reverse complement strand
GGCTACCCGTCGTGAAGTCAGAGCCTACCTGTGTATCTGCATTGCCACCCGTGCCACCGATCGCCTGATCCGCACCAGCATTCCACAACTGTACCACCACGCCTTGTACACCAGGTTCCCCCACATCGCGCACCCCATTAAAGTTGGCATCTTCATAGATCAGATTCCCGATCGAAAGCGCCTTCACCGTGAGTGAATAACTCATCGTCGCCGAACAACCATAAGCATCCGTGGCCCTCACCGTAAAGGTGGAGGTGCCGAAAGTCGTCGAAGTGCCACTGATCACACCCGCGCTGGAAAGTGTCATTCCAGAAGGCAGCGTCCCTGAAGTCCGAGTCCAAGTGTAGGGACCCGTTCCGCCCGTCACCGAAAGCGTGCTTGAGTAAGCCTGCCCATAATATGCATTGCCTAAGCTAGTAGGACTGATCGTCAGGGTCGGGCAAACCGTTGTTAAAGTGTACGCCTGAGTTCCGATACACCCAAACACATCCTGAGACTGCACGGTGAAGCTAGCCACGGTTGCCACTGTCGGCGTGCCTGAAATCAAACCCGAACTGGATAAGCTAATGCCCGCAGGCAAAGCGCCCACCGTGATGGAATAAGTATAAGGGGCAGTCCCCGAAGCAGAAGACAAACCACGTGAATAAGCCGTCCCCACGGTTCCATTTGTCAAAGAGTTTGGTGTCACGGTGATGGTTGGGCAGACTACCTTCAGCGTATAGCTCAGACTACCAGAGCAGTTCATAGCAGCATCCATCGCCTGCACCGTGAAGTTATAGTCTCCAGGTCCCGAAATCGGAGTACCAGACAGCACTCCGGCTGAGGATAGACTAACTCCCGTTGGCAAATTGCCTGTGGTCTTTGACCACGTGTAAGGTGCCGTGCCACCGCTAGCCGTCAGCGTTTGACTGTAAGCCACATTATTCTGCGCATCCGGCAGAGTCGCAGGCGTGATGGTGATCACCGGGCAAGCCACTGTGATCGCATAGGAACGTGAGCCGAAGCACCCATTCGCATCCTGTGCCCGGAGGACCAGACTGAAGGTTCCCGTGACCGTCGGTGTGCCGCTAAGAACACCTGCGGAACTAAAGCTCATGCCTGTTGGCAAGGTGCCGCTCGTCTGCGTCCATGTATAAGGCCCCGTGCCACCGCTTGCTGTCAAGGTTTGACTGTAGCTCACATACTGCACCGCATTCGGCACAGAACTTGGACTCACCGTGACGGTGGGACAATTCACCACCAGGGCATAAGCACGCGTGGATTGGCAACTGTAAGTATCCGTAGCACGCACGGTGATGTTGTAAGTTCCTGGTGCACTCGTCGGTGTTCCTGAGATCACGCCTGCCGCAGACAAGCTCATACCTGTAGGCAACGTGCCCACGCTAACATCCCACACATACGGCCCTGTGCCACCCGTAGCAGTCAGAGTTTGGGCACTGTAGGCCGTGCCCTGAGTCACCGCAGGCAAGGAACTAGGAGTGATGCTAAAGGCACCGCAATTTACAGCCAAGGTATAACCACGATTGCTCACACATCCATTCGCATCCGTAGCCGTAACTGTGATGGTATAGTTACCTGGTGCACCGCTTGGCGTGCCTGAGATCACCCCACCAGAGGACAGTCCCATGCCCACTGGCAGACTACCTGCATAGGTCCAGGTGTATGCAGCCGTTCCACCCGTGGCCGTTAGAGTCACTGGTCCATAGGAACTGTTCAGTGTGGCCGCCGTCAACGTTGTGGGCGAAATAGCAATCGTTGGGCACTGAATAGCCATCGTGTAGCTGCGGTCAGCTTGGCAGCCGCCAGCATCCGTCGCACGCACCGTAAAGGTGTAGTTGCCTGAAGCAGTGGGTGTACCGCTCAGACTGCCACCGCTGGTCAGAGTCACACCCGCAGGCAAGCTGCCAGAAGCAATCGCCCAGGTATAAGCTGGTGTGCCACCACTCGCGGTCAGCGTTTGGCTAAAGGCCACACCTTGAGTTGCCGCTGGCAGAC
>JAOZVT010000074.1 GCA_025869455.1 Prosthecobacter sp. | reverse complement strand
GTACAGGCAAGGAGAAAGCAGAATCCAGCTAAGGGTACGGTGCTTTTTAAGACCAACGGGCAACGCCGAGTCTGCGGACTTCTACGTCAACCTCATACTTGCCAGTTGTCAGAGCAGATTCGACTCGCTATTCTGACAACCCGCACGTTGGCACATGGTCATCTGGCGGCTTCTTTGATCTCATGCTCTCTCTTCCCGTCGTTAAGGTAGGTTCCGTGCCCGTGGATGGCTCGCAGCCTTTGTTCATTCTCGGACCTTGTGTCATCGAGAGTGAGGAATTTATCTGGGATGTGGCGGAGCGGCTGGGGGCCATTGCCAATAGCCTGCGCCTGAAATGGGTTTTCAAAGCCTCTTATGACAAGGCCAACCGTAGCGCCATCAGCTCCTACCGTGGTTTAGGCGTGAAGGAAGGTTGCCGGATTTTGGCCAAAATCGGGCAGAAACTGGGGGTTCCTGTCACCACCGATGTCCATTCCCCTGAGGAGGCGAAAATCGCGGCTGAACACATTGATTTGCTGCAAATCCCCGCCTTTCTCTGCCGCCAAACCGACCTCATCCTGGCCGCTGGCGAAACAGGCCGTGCGGTGAATGTGAAAAAAGGGCAGTTCATGGCTCCTTGGGATGTGAAAAACATCGCCGACAAATTGGTGAGCGTCGGCTGCGAAAATTTTCTTTTTACTGAACGCGGGACCACTTTTGGGTATCAAAACTTGGTAACGGATATGAGGTCGCTATACTGGATGCGGGAGTTGGGCTATCGGGTCATTTTTGACGCGACCCATTCCGTTCAGCGTCCAGGTGGACTCGGCACCACGACGGGCGGCGATGGCAAATTAGCCCCTGTTTTGGCCCGCGCCGCCGTAGCGGCTGGCTGTGATGGAGTCTTTATGGAAACCCACCCAAATCCGGCCAAAGCCCTCTCGGACGGTCCTAATCAGGTGCCCATGTCTGAGATCGCCCAGGTGGTGGAGAAGCTGCGGCGCATTCACAGTCTTGTGACGGAGGATTCCTAAAAATGAGGTTAGGCAACACACTGAGAACTTTCAGGCCCCTGCTTGGGCTTGCTGTCATGACATTGACTGCGGTGGCGCTTTCGCAGCCAGCGGTAGCTCCCGTGGAAAGTGGTGGAATGAGTGCCTTTGGCAAAATGATCCCCCTGGGTTTCGTCAATCAAGGCGTGACGGTTCCTTCTTTTAGCGATGGGAAACCCTCATCTTTACTGACGGCGGATTCTCTGACCCGTTTGGATGAAGAGCTTCTCTCTGCGGAGAAGGTGGTGGTGAAAATCTATGGCGATACACCCGCTGAAGACCTCCAGGTGGACCTGAAAAGCGCGATTTATAACATGCAGGAGCAGGTACTCCGCAGTGGCGAACGCAGCCGGGTGAGCCGCGCTGATTTTGAAATGGAAGGGGACACGATGGTCTTCGACACGGCGAACTCAATCGGCAGCATGAAAGGCCGAGTTCGCACATTGATCTTTGACACGGGCGCTGTCTCTGGCAAATCGGAGGGTAACCAACCATCCCAGAAACCATGAGAACTTTTACAACCATCGCTTTTGCCCTTTGTGGCATGGTTTTGTCTGCCAGCGGACAAGGGGCCACGCGTCTCCCTGCGGCTTCGAGTGACCAGAAAAAGCAGCTTCAAGAAGCCGCTGAGAAACTGCGCCAGGCCCAGTCCAATGGGGATCTGGATAAAGCTAAGGATAAGGCCAAAGGGCTCATGGGCAACTTGCCTGACAACCTGACGGAAGCGGCGAAGGCAGCTCTACAATCTCCAGAAATTAAAAGACAAGCGCAAGAAGCTGCCAAATCTCTGCTGCCTGAAGCCCAGAAAATGATGCGTAGCGGTGGTGAAGCGGCGGCTGAGACGCCTCCTGCTGCAACTAAGAGCACACCTGCGGCAGACCAACCGCCTTCCGGACCACAGCCACAACTCGTGCAGCCGTTGCAGGATTCGCCTCCAGATAGCACGGCTCAGCGGAAACCCATGG
>JAOZVT010000073.1 GCA_025869455.1 Prosthecobacter sp. | reverse complement strand
TCCGCCGCAAAAAACTGGAGATTGAAGAAGGCACCGTCTCCGCCCCGCATTTTTAAAAAGGCTCAATCGTTAGCAGATAAATCCAACCTGCTTTCTATCGCGGTGCCATCCAGCAAATTCTCCACCAACTGACGTGCCACCCAGGGCGCACGCAGTACCCCTTTGGAACCGAGTCCATTCAGAAAAGCCATTTGTGGTCGCGCCGGGTGACGGCCAATAAGCGCCTCATGTCCCTTGATGATCGGGCGCACACCAGTCTGACTACCCGTCACGGTAAATGGCGTCTTTAACAAACCTCTAAGCTTCTTTTCCAAACCGCTCAAAGATTCTGGGGAGGGCGTATGAGGATCCTGAAAATCCAACTCATAGGTCGGCCCAACGCGCAAACGACCATCAACACGCGGGAGTAGCCAGCAGCCGCGATTGATGATGCGCTGCTCACCTCCCGTCTCTGCCTGCACACTCAACACTGTGCCACGTGCCGACTGAAAAGGCACCCAATCAAACCATGGGTGCAGGGCGGCCTCCCAACCCGTGCACCAAACCACATGGCTGAAGACTCCACCATTCCAGCTGACGCCAGACCCGCTCACCTGAAGAGAGTCCATATTCACCTCTCCGCGTTGCCAAGCATCCAACCCACAAAAAAAAGTGCGGCTTGCCTTCAGAAAGGCTGCGGTATCCAGCCAACCACTGTGCTGTTGCTCGAAACCTCCATAAGGATTGTCAAAAATAGATTCATTCACCAAAGGTCCCATTGGCTGCTTTAGATAAGGTTGTACTTCTGGCTGCAAACAGCGTTTCATCCAGAGAGACGCAGCCTTCTCATCACGAAGCAACCTCACGATAGGCACCTCATGATAAAAACACTCACCCATCATAGATTCTAAGCGTCGATAAAACGCCAAAGCCTCGGGATACAATGTCTCATAACGCCAGTTCAGATTTAAACGCATGCCAGTAATCGGCGTCACCAAGCCAGCGGCCACTTTTGAAGAAGTCAGTTCTTCATCTCGGTCCACAATCAAAAACGGAATCCCCCGCTCACGCAAATGCCAGGCCAGGGCTGTACCTGCCAGCCCCTGACCAATGATGAGAAAACGTGAGTGCATATGAATAAAGGCCATTTATCGGCAGCTAAAAGACAAAGGCAAATCCCACTGGATTCTTGCCTGTCTAATGGGAAGTTGACACCTGTGACGGTGACCAACTCCAACCCTCAAAAATATTTAAAGCGACTGATTTCTTGCTGCTTTATAATATTGTTTCAGACGTTGTCCGCCGCGCCGCCTGAAAAGGTCACGGTGCAATTAAAATGGAAACACGCCTTTCAGTTTGCAGGGTATTACGCTGCTATCGAAAAAGGATTTTATCATGAGGCTGGACTCGATGTCGTCCTGGTCGAAGGCGGCCCCGAAACAGACTTCACGGAAGAACTCATGTCTGGCCGCAGTCAGTATGCCGTCGCCCTTTCCTCCATGTTGATTCATCGGAATGAAGGTAACCCCATCGTCGCTCTAGCGGCTATCCTTCAACACTCCCCTGAAGTTCTGCTGGTGCCAGAAGCCAGCGGCATCAATACCCCCCACCAGATGGCTGGCCGCACCGTGGCCGTGTCCCCAGAAGATACCCCAGCCCTGTTAGCCATGTTTAAGAACGAGGGCCTCTCCGCTAATGCGGTCAAGACCGTTCCTTACGAGTTTAATCCTGAAAAAATGCTGAGCGGTGAAATCGCAGGTATGGGCGCTTATGTGATCAATGAGCCCTTTTTGCTTAGAGCGCGTCGCATTCCCTACCGCTTGATCCAGCCACGCGATTATGGCGTGGATTTTTATGGTGACTGCCTTTTCACCACGGAAACAGAAACGAAACAAAATGCCAAACGAACTCAAGCTTTTCTAAAAGCCACGCTGGAAGGCTGGCAGTACGCCATGAGTCACCGTGAGGAGATGGCTAAACTGATCCAAAAGACCTATCGCAGTAGCTACAGCTATGAAGCAC
>JAOZVT010000072.1 GCA_025869455.1 Prosthecobacter sp. | reverse complement strand
ACCTGCGGTCAGTGTGCTTGAAAAACTCAAGGACATCAGCATCAAGGTGCCCAAAGGCAATGCCCAAAAAGTGCAGGATGCTTTAGCCGCGCTTTATGGATCTGACGTCAGCCTCCTCGGTGAACGCGGCTTGGAAACGCTGGAACTTTTCAAACGCATCTCAACACTCCAAAACACCAACGACACCCCTAGCCACGGGGCCGAATATCCCAAAGCCACCTTTGGAGAAGGCTTGCGTGAGATCGCTCGACTCATCAAAGCCAGACTCGGCCTGCAAGTGGCCTGCATTGATCTCGGCGGATGGGATACCCATTTTTTTCAGGGTAACAGCAGCGGCACCCAGGCTGCACAAATTCAGCTCTTAGCCCAAGGGCTAGCGGCTTTGGAAACGGACCTCAAAGATCATCGTGCGAATTACACTCTCATGATCACCACTGAATTTGGTCGTCGAGTTTATGAGAATGCATCGTTAGGCACGGACCATGGTCGTGGATTTACCCTCATGGCTTTGGGCGACCGTGTGAAAGGCGGACAAGTGATCGGAGGCTGGCCCATTCAAGCCGACGATGATGTGAACCTGAATACTCCAGGTCCAGGCGGACTCATCACGGAAACCGATTTTCGACATGTCTTCGCTGAAGTGCTGCGCGGGAGTTTGGGACTAAAATCGGATGAAGCGGCCAAGCTGTTTCCTGGCATAGATCTGCAAAAAGTCGGCCTGATGTGAGGCCTCACTTTTCACCCATCCAAAGAATCGCCGTGGTGCCCTGGCCAATCGCGCCACGCACCACTGCCGCCGTCTGACGTTCCAGATCTCCGACCTGTACCTTCACCAGGATCCGACGCGTGCTGCTCTGCACAGATAGTAGTGACGCCAGCGTATCCGAATTCCCTACTGGAAGGCCCAAGATAGCTAGAGCGCTGGTCAGATCCGGCATCGGATTATCATCCTCTGTATTCAAGATGCCATCACGCCCCACACGCTGACTGCGCAGATTTTGGGCAAAACGAATGTCCACCCCCGTCACCGCAGCCACCACTTCCGGCTGAGCCTCATTCAAATCCAAGGTACCACTGGCATAGATGCTGAACCAATCCCGCCATTGTGGGTAGGCTTCCTCCACCAGTTCCATACCACGGACCAAGGCCATTTCCTCTAACGAACGGAAGGGACGATTGAAAGGCATCCCGGTTTGCCCGTAGAGTTTACTTTCACCTCCTTGAATACGGCTAAAATCATCCTCATCCACCCAGTCTAACATACGATCGATCAATATGTTCGCCTGCTGGATGTTCATGCCCCAGTGCATGAATATGCGCCGTAGAGTTTCACGATCTTCACGCTGCAAGAGGACGTTCGGATTCAGCAAGCCGTCCTCTCCAGTCATCTCCACGACAAAGCGTTCGTCATCTGCCACCTGCCTCCTCAGCAAGGGATCATCCGGCTTGATGTCTGGATTCATGGCGATGGCCAAAGCAGCTTCTGAAAGCATCCTGGCTCGGAAGACCTGCCGCTTTGTCGCCGCGAGTTCCATGTCCTGCATGAGCAGCAAGGATGTGGCGGTGATCAGACCGATCAACAGAGTGATGATCCAAAGCACCGCTAGCAAAGCAGCACCACGGTGGCGCGCCCCCTTTAAGTTAGCTGGTTGCAAACGAGGATTCATCACTGTTCAGGCAATGGTTGCTCAGGGGAATTCGGGTCAGGAGTCCCATCTGGATTAGGCGTGGGCTGCGTTCCCGGCGGCAAAATGGGAGCGATGGCAACCGCATTCGGGATCACCGGAGGAATCCAAAAAACCGCTCGAGTTTCAAAACCATCGTCCAACTTCAAATTCATCTCTGCTAACAAAGGCCGCCGAGCTTGCTTCCAGTTATTCTCCCAGCGATTCGTCGCCGCATCATAAATGCGCCATTCAAAACGGCTGACGTTGTCGAGAAGTGGAATCACCAACTGATCCTTAGAATAACGAACCGTCTGACCAGAACGTAGGGAATTGGT
>JAOZVT010000071.1 GCA_025869455.1 Prosthecobacter sp. | reverse complement strand
TCGCGAAGGGGTGGTACTGCAGGCCCTGCTTCTTCACGGGGGTTCAGCCGGCGCACACGATCGCGCAGGAGGAGATCTTCGGGCCGGTGCTGAGCGTGATGACGTTCCGGACGCCCGAGGAGGCGGTGGTGCGGGCGAAAAGCTATGTGAGTGCCGCGATTGCTGAGTTTTTCGCTTGGGAAGGTGGAAATGGCACTGTACATGCACTTAATCATTTGAAGAACTCCGCCTTATGAAAAAGATGTTCGCATGGCCCCTGCTGGTCGGCTTTGCCCTAGCGGCGGAGCCTGAACCTGTGGCGACGTCCCCTGAGGTGCCGGAGACTTCTCTGGTGCAAAAGGTGGAAGGGGTATCTCAAACGGCGGTGCAGTCGGCCTTTCAGATTTTGCGCAGCGAGTACATTCGCGGCAGTGACCTGACCTTTGATGAACTGAATCGGGCGGCGTTTCAGGGGCTGCTGGAGCGGCTGGACCTGGGTGCTGAATTGATCAGCAAAGTGGAGGCCGAGCGGCCTGTGCTGCGTCATGGGGTGCTGGCAGAGATGCTGACGGATGAGATCGGCTACTTGCGTCCTCTCAGCTTTGAAGAAGGGGAGGTGGAGCAGATGGAGAAAATGCTGAAGAAGCAGGTGGCGGCGAAGGTGCCATACCTGATTCTTGATCTGCGCAGTGCGGCCCCGCCAGGACGTTTTGAGACAGCTTCTGCGATGCTGAATCTTTTCATTCCGCGTGGCGAGTTGCTCTTTAAACTCAAGCAGGTGGGGCGTGAGGATGCGCAGCTTTTCATTGCCAATCAGGAACCGGTTTGGACTCAGCCGCTGGTGGTATTGATCGATGCGGAGTCGGGCAATTTGGGAGAGACGATTGCGGCCGTGTTGCAGGATCGAAAGCAGGCTTTGCTGGTCGGCAGTAAAACACGCGGGGGCACGGTGCTGTATGAGACCTTGCCTCTGGATGCGGACTGGCTGCTGCGTTTTGCTCAGGCTGAAATGTTGCTGCAGGGGGATCGATCTCTTTTCCGGGTGGGTGTGACACCTGATTTTCCTTTGGCGCTAGCTCCTGCGGTGAAGCGGCAGATTTTTGATGCCGCAGGGCCGGTGAAAAGCAGCCTGTTTGATCACAGCCGGGTGCGTTTTAATGAGGCAGCGCTGGTGGCGCGGAAGAATCCTGAACTGGATTCCTACATCCGCCGCAGCGCGGGGGAGTTGCTGAGTGATGATCGGCCTGTCCTGCGCGATACAGTGTTGCAGCGGGCGGTGGATATGCTGAGTGCACGCACGCATTTGCAGGGCAGTTCTTTGAAGTGGCCTGTGAACCCTCCGCGTGCGAAACCTACCGCGCCTGCCACCGTGAAAAAGGCACAACCTGCCGTCCAACCATGATCCCAGAAACTGTCGATACCGTCGTTACTATCCAAACTCCGCACTCTGATCGTACCTGGCATGCGGCGTTGCCGAATGGTCGCCTGGTGCTGGCGTTTCGCCCTGAGGAAGTGGAGCCGATCGAGCTGGAAGTGGGGACTCAGGTGCCTGCGCGGCTGACGGTGTATGATTTTTCGCGGGCGCTGCTGCTGGTGTGATGGCGTGGCGGGGGGAGCCGTTTCACCCTGATCTGGGCACATTTGCACCCCAGTCTGTGACGCTGGGCTAACGTATTCATGATTTTTCCGGAGTAACCACACTGCCCCCTCACCCTAGCCTTTCGCTTCGCGGCTGCGCAGCCCGAGGGAGAGGAGCAGTACTATGGACTGCCGGATCGTATCGGCTCCCTTGGTTTTCCATGAAAAGACAGCCATTGGTAAAGGATCCTGCTATTCCCAAAGATCTCCCCTCTCCCTCGGGAGAGGCTAGGGTGAGGGGAGGCTGGCTGCGGCTAAAAAGTCCTACTTCAATAAGAAGAGCCCCTGCTTTCCCAAAATGCTCTGTTAATGCTTCGGCCTCATCTGTGACACTCTGATTGAGAATGCCTCTTGCCGTGGCGTCCAATCCGCTCATGCTGGAGGCCCTAA
>JAOZVT010000070.1 GCA_025869455.1 Prosthecobacter sp. | reverse complement strand
CCATAAACGCAGAAACCAAAGGGAGGTATGATCTGCATTCCGTGGGTAATCCAAAGGCACCGTCAACGTGTCATGCAATGGCGTGTAGGGTTTCCACGCTTCCGTGCGGAAACCAATGCGATGTCGTGCTAAAGCTAAACCCGCGAGCACTGTTCGTGACCAGGAAAGATCCAGGCAAAACAAGCAGTCAAATGCGCCTTGTTCACGAACACTCATCCAGAGATGCCAAAGAAAGGGATTCTGAGCTGAAGCTGTAAAAGAGCTCACAGGCAGAGCATGCACACGATCCACAAAGGGCGCACCCTCTAGCAATGCCGAGACATTGGCATTGATGAAAACTTCAATCTTAGCCTGTGGAGCATCTGCACGGATCTGCTGGAGCAAGGGCGTCATTTGCGCCACATCCCCCAGCCCACAGCAGCGCAGGATGGCCACGCGCTGAAGTTTCCTGGCATTCAGAAGAGCAGCCTTCATGACATCAAAGTACGCCAGTGACGCAGGTCACGCCAAATCCACCCAGGTGCAGCCAAGCCCGCCAACTGCTGTGCCCCTATGGATCTCAACGCAGGCAAGATCAGTGATGAAAGGAACCAGACCAATGTATAGGCAATGGCGGTGGCCCACGCAGCGCCCACCGCCCCGTGATGAGGCACTAACCAAAGATTCAGCAAGACATTGATAACAAGTCCAGCCACAGCACAACGAACACTCCAAAGGGTTTTCTTCTCTATGACCAGCACGGCACTACGCAATTCACCATGAAGAAAGGGCAATGTCGCTAATCCATGCACCAGCAGCACCATGGCAGCTTCATGATAGGCTTCACCATAAAGCAGTTGAACGACCCAACCTCCGGCTAACCACCAAAAGACCACGGAACCATACGCGACCAAGCTCAGTGCCCCAAAGAGCCAGGCACACTGCTTCTTGTATTTGCCAGGATCACTCTGAAAAGAACGTGAGAGAATGGGCAGAAAAGTCATGATCATCAGTGGACCCGCTGCATAAACGATCTCGGACAAACGCGTCGCCGCCGCATAGACACCGGCTTCAGCAGCACCGCGCAATTGATAGATCATCATTTGATCTGCCCTTAACAGCAACAAGGTGCCTGAGTGAGCCATAAACAGCGGCAGTGATTCTCGGAGTAAAGACCGGACGACTTGGCGATCCCAAGACCATAAATCCGAAGACCATCCTTTGTTAATCGACCATGCAAAAGCCACTCCAGCCGAAATCACCACTTCCAGAACAATCGTAAAAGCAGCCCAGCGCAAATCGGCCCCTGCTAAAATACACACCACACGCGCAAGCGCGGCCAGCGTATTGGCCAGAATGCCCAGCCTAGCGGTTCTTTGTGCCTGTTGCTCAGCATCCCAGCGAGATAGCACCGCCAAATAAGCATTCAGGGGAAGAGAGGCGTATAAGATACTGCCAACGATCAGCATCTCCATCCCTCCCCACCACCAAGCAACCCCACAGGCAACGAAAGAACAGACCAGCCCCCAGAAAAACATCAATCTAGCGGCGGTCCCCATGACCAGCCCTCCATCGAGCTCACGAACCGATAGCTCTTTAATCAAGACCTGACGCAACCCCAACTCGGCCGCAAACCCCATCAGGGAACTGATCACCAAAGCCGTGCCTAACAAACCATTTTTCTCTGGCCCCAGCGCACGTGTCAGCCAAGTGCCGACAATCAAGCCAGTCACTAATCGCACGATCTGTGAAACCGTGAGCCATGAGAGATTGCGTAGGATCATATCACCGCTGCCGAGCCCACCACATGGTTCGGCCATGAAAATGCCGCAGACCGAAACCATGCTGAGTCAAAATAGTGGCAGATTGAACTAACTCCTCAGGATGATGTGTCTCCACAACGACCCATGGCACCTCTTGCAGCAGATTTTCAGCTCCACGCAAAGCGGCAGCGGCATACCCTTCAATATCCAATTTTAGCAGCAGTGGATTCAGCTTCGGAGCGCGCTTCACATAGGCGTCCAGCGTAT
>JAOZVT010000069.1 GCA_025869455.1 Prosthecobacter sp. | reverse complement strand
GGAGATTGATCAGTTTGACGCAGCTTTTTTTAACATCAGCCCCCGCGAGGCAAAGAATCTGGATCCGCAACAACGGCTGTTGTTAACCCAAAGTTGGGAAGCCCTTGAGCATGCAGGTCTGGCAGCAGACCGTTTAAGAGGCAGTGATACCGGAGTATTTGTCGGCATAGCGAGCCATGATTATTATACGTTGCTCACCCAGGCTGGCAGCATCAATGCCTGGATGGGCACAGGCACCGCCTTTAGCACGGCAAGCGGCAGAATATCCTACGTATTGGGTTTTCAGGGCCCGAATATGGCGATAGAAACAGCCTGTTCCTCTTCTTTGGTGGCCTTGCATGAAGCCTGTAAATCCTTGCAACGCAGCGAATGTTCCCTTGCGCTTGCCGGTGGTGTTAACGCGATATTAACCCCCGACCTGTCGATTAATTTTTCCAAAGCGGGCATGTTGGCAGCAGATGGCAAATGCAAAACCTTTGATGAAAAGGCAGATGGTTATGTCAGGGGAGAGGGTTGTGGCATGGTTGTTTTGAAACGCCTGTCTGATGCGCTACGCGACAAGGACCGGGTTCTTGCGGTTATCAAAGCCTCCGGCATGAATCAGGATGGCGCCAGCAGCGGTTTGACTGTTCCTAATGGTGAGGCTCAGGAAAACCTGCTTAAAAAAGTATTGGCCGAAGCAAAATTAAAAGCGGCCGATATAGAGTATGTGGAATGCCACGGCACAGGTACTCGTCTGGGTGACCCGATAGAGGTGCGCGCCATAGGGCGTATTTATGGTCAGGGACGGCAGGCACCGATAAAACTCGGTACGGCAAAAACCAATATTGGTCACCTTGAAGCGGCAGCAGGTATTGCGGGTTTGATCAAAACCGTATTGTCCCTGCAGCATCGGGAACTGCCACGGGTATTGCATTTTCAGCATTTGAATCAACAGATAGAGCTGGATTTTCCGGCAGAGATAGTGACAAAACATCAGGCATGGCACAGCGAGAAGGGTGTGCGTCGTGCCGGTGTCAGTTCCTTTGGTTTCAGCGGCACCAATGCGCACGTGATTCTGGAGGAGGCGCCTGCACCAGAGCCTCATGATGAAAGTACAACCGAAGAACACAGCTTTAGCGTATCAGCGAAGAGCAAAGAATCACTTGCGGCGTTGGTAAATGCTTATATTACATATCTGGAAACGACCTCAGACAGTCTTGCAGATATCTGTTACACAGCTGCAAGCGGCCGTGTCCGCTTTGAGCATGCTCTAAACTTTACCGTGAAAGACAAGGCGGAGCTGGTGGACAAGTTACGTCACCCTGTATCAAATACTGTGGGTCACGGGAATGTTATACAAACAGGGCGCAAGATATCCCTGCCCACTTACCGCTTCGATAAAAAGTCCTACTGGGTTGAACCCAAAACAGCCGGTTCAGGACGTCACGTTTTTCTGCAAAACGAATTATACAATATGAAGGGAAAGACCCGCTTTTTTACCATGGAAGTAAGTGAAAAGCGCCCTGATTTTATGCCTGATCACAAAATTTACGGCGAAGTGGTGCTGGCGGGTGCGGCATACATATCAACGATGATATCCTTTGCCCTGCAAGTGCTGAAGACAGATAGTGCGACCCTGAGTGCCTTTGAGTTTGTGCAGCCGCTGGTGATAAGCCAGGGCGGCAGTCGCCGCTTGCAAATTGCGGTACAGCAAGAGGGCAGTGAGTATGCCTTTGAGATATACAGCGGCGAGGATGAGGGCGAAGTGACACTTCATGCCAGCGGGCGTTTACGCACTGGCAATAGCCTGAACAGTACCTTCGAATCACTCGAAGAGCTGAAAAACCGTTGCGGTAACCATTATCACGGCAACAACCATCAGGCCCATGCAAACCAATACGGTCTTGAGTTGGGTCCGCATTTTCACTGGATAAACGAGGTATATTACAACGACGATGAGTTGTTGGCCGAGATGCGCGAGCCGTCAGAGTCAGAGTTGAATGGCTTTGAGTTTTACCCTGGCCTGGTCGATGCCA
>JAOZVT010000068.1 GCA_025869455.1 Prosthecobacter sp. | reverse complement strand
ATTTTTTTTGTTTTTGTTTTTTTCCTTATGATTTTTAACTTTTTGCGCAACAAAATAATTATTATTATTATTAATAATTATTAGAGTGATTTTGGGTAATCCCGGTAATTACCATAATTCCGGTAATTTTTTTCGATTAATTAACTGTAAATTTTCCTTTTTATTCGGTTTCTTTATTTATTTGAAATTTTCAAACTATGTACCACTGAGTAAAGCTTGACAACACCGAAAAACATGTAATTGATATTCTTGCATCGACTCGCCCATGTGAGCCTCGCAATATGGACATTGAAAGGTCGATGACGATGACGACGATGACGACGACGAAGACGGCATATATTGAACAGTCGAGCTTGAAGAGATGAGCCTGTCTCGTGTTACCGATGGTGGTGCTCTCGATATCGATGGGGAGGTCGAAGAAAGCGCCGTCGAAGTGTGAAGAGCCGGAGTCAGGGAATCAATAAGCGTCCGGTTATCATCAACGAATCGTAACAAACTCTCCACCATTGAAGTTCGCAAACCATTCAAGGGAAAGCTACGACGCCAAACACCACCGGAATGCTGGAGATGTTGTGTATAAAGCTGTACAAAAATTGCCTTCGTTGCTCGACCATCTCGAGGAAGGAGATTCAACCGCTGGAGAATAGTGATCAATGGGCGTTCAAGTGCATCAGATATCTCTCTTTCCTCAGACCTCTGAGCTCGCCTTTCTTCTTCCGCTCTGCGATTCCTCTCGATTTGTTCTATTTCTTGCAGTACCTGCGGATCTGATATGATTCTCCCATCGGCAGTTGAAATTCTGCCACATGCACCTCGGGGAAGATTGTGAACTTCCAAGAGTGGAGCTTCAGTAGGTTCTTCATCATCATCACTTGAAGAATGGATGTCATCTTCTGAGACTTGGGGCAGAACATTTAAACTTCTTTTTGTCCACATCAAGGTGCCAATTGAACTTCTTCGGTCTCCAGATCGTTGTAGAAAATAAGAAAAAATTGTCGTATGACCCGTAACTGGAAAACTAGAGAGTTCAACAAAGTTATTCCATGCTACATCTTCCTCGGTAAATGAGACATGGATATCGGCTGTCGGATGGGCGCAAATATTTTCCGGATTTAGGATTTTTTTGATCATCTTGACTGAAGGAAGTGCTGAGCCTCGAAATGGGAAGCCGACTTTAAAGCGATCTGCCTTTACACTTTGGGGGTCAATGATGCCTTTAGGGAGACCAACTCGAGCCCAGGAGCTCTCAAGAGTCTTTCGATATGTGGTCTTAAGCTCTGCAATCGAATGAGCCAACGAGGTCACTCTGGCTCCGAGAGTCAGTGGCGAATGAGGATCTGTTGCGATCGTTATCGCGAGATGTTTCTCGTAGCATACTTGGAGTGCACCCATCGCTTGTTGATCCAGAGTTTGAATAAAAGTACTGGTATGAGAGGGTTCTATAACACAATAGATATTATTCCGGGCAAGCACTCGAATCAGATTAGAAGTAAGTCGGCTGCCATGGCCATCGGTCAGTAGCAAGTATGGCCTTTCTCGCGACGGATGAATCTGATGAGAACTGATCAAGCGCTGAATATCGTTCAAGAGTGTTGCATCTGTTTGGTAGCCTTTGGGGGTAGCAGTGATGCCTCCTTCATAACGGATCGCAAGTGGGATCAGCTGAGCGTCAACGCTCATTCCACGCAAAATCAAGGTCCAACCCACGATCTTTCCCGCAGCATTTAAATATAACACGACTGTCCAGCTGGAAGTACGGCCATAGGCGATGGCTTGGCCGTACGATGCAACCAGCTTCACAGAATCCGGCACGAGAGGTTTTTCATCGAAGTTTATAACTTCATCAGGATTTGGATAAACAAGCCGCGAATTCAAGGGAATGACGTGGTAATACTTCTCTCCATCTGAGCTCGTTTTGACTGTTAAGATGGGATCAGATTCAACGGGGCGATTCGTTCCTACGAATTCACCTCTATCTCTGATAACCCATCCTGAGCTGCTCGGCAACACCCATCCAG
>JAOZVT010000067.1 GCA_025869455.1 Prosthecobacter sp. | reverse complement strand
CCCGGCAACAAAGTCCCCACCTGACTTATACCATTCACCATTTGGAAATGAGAACTGCCCATATCTGCACTCGTCATTTCCGCCACCACATTCGACGCCGTTTTGGTGCCACGGTTTTTGATGGAAAAAGCTATGCGCAGGCTCTCCCCCGGATTCAGAATGCCATCCCCATTCCCACCCAGCATTTCCGTGACCTTAGTCACTGTTAAAAGCGGATACGGAGCCTCCACAGATTCAATCAAATGCGCCACATTTAAGCGCCCACCAGAAACCGTGTTTGAAGAAAACTCAGCAAGCTGATCCACCGAGCCTAACAATCTTTGCTTCAGTTCGACTGCGCTTACCAAGGGCGCGATTCCTTTAGCCAAAGCAAGAGCCCCCGCCACGTGAGGAGTCGCCATCGACGTACCACTCAATGTCGTATAAGAAGGGCCTGGAATGGTACTGTAAATGCCAGATCCCGGAGCTGCCAAGTCCACCGTTTGGAACCCGTAGTTCGAAAAGCTAGATCTCGTATCGCTTGCCGTTGAGGAAGCCACCGAAATGATATTCTCACAGTCATAGCTAGCTGGATACTGCGGTAGCACATCATTGTCCTGACCATCATTTCCAGCGGCAGCGACAAACAAAATCTCTGAGCGCCCCGCGTCACGTATTGCCTCTTCCATCAAATTACTGTCATCTCCGCCGCCCCAGGAATTCGAGGTCAATTGAACCCCCAAAGACGTGGCATAATAAATGGACTCGATAGCGTCTGATGTCGTCCCCCCGTCAGGTCCTAAAAAGCGACTCGCCACCATTGAAACCTGCCAGCAAACACCTGAGACACCGGTGAGATTGTTGCCAACCGCCCCAATCGTACCTGCACAATGCGTCCCATGATGATCTTCATCCATAGGATCATTGTCATTGGCAAAAAAATCCCAGCCAAACACATCATCCACAAAGCCGTTACCGTCATCATCCAGCCCGTTTCCCGCAATTTCTCCAGGATTCTTCCACATATTGGCCGCCAGATCCGGGTGTGTACGATCCACTCCTGTATCAATCACTCCGACCAAAACATCACGAGTCCCGGTGGTAATATCCCACGCCTCAGGTGCATCAATATCTGCATCCACCACACCTCCCGTTTGGCCCGTATTATTCAGCCCCCACAAGTTACGGAAACTGCTGTCATCAGGAATCACCGAAGGAAAAACCAAATAATCTCGTTCCGCGATGGCAATTTTGCGTTCAGGCGTCTCGGGAAAATCATTTTGGAAGGCCTGCAACACCCAATCAGCAGCAGCCAAATCCGCGTTCGGCACCGCAATGAGCTTCACAGGAGTCGTTTTCAAGGAATGCCGCACATAAAAACCGTGACTTTTCACCCATTCCTGAATCATCGACTCAGTCATTCCCTCTGGAAATTTGACCAAAACATGATCGGCGACTGAAAACACTCGGCGAGTGACTTCCTTTTGCCCATGATGATCCCGACTCCACAACTCTTCCCGAACGAGTGGATACTTGAAATTTGTCCGCCATAACCGCTCTTCATGCATCACACCACCCGACAAATCGGGCGCAACATGGTGATCTAAGAGCACAGCTCCGGTCAAAAGATGCTTTTGAAACCGATTCAGCGAAGAATCACTCTCCGCTAGGTATCCCTGACCTGCTTCCATTGGTGGAGATTTCGCAAAATCAGCCACCTGAGTGACTGTCGAAACAGAAGTGTCTGCAGTTTGTGTCTCAGACCTCTTTGATCGGTGTGCAGGCGGAACAAAAAGCATCGTCCATGTGATGACAATGCCCATACATAGGGCCAAGAGGCAAAAAAATAGCCGACCTGATGGTTTGGGGGGCCACATCGCTGGCATTGAATCAAAAAGCAGACCTTTTAACAAGGTTGAAATTCATAAAAACAGCGCTGTCTCCGCCAAAGGTGTTGGGCAAAAAAAACCCCCTCGCTTCGGTGAAGAAGGAGGGGGTATAAACTGGCAGCGAC
>JAOZVT010000066.1 GCA_025869455.1 Prosthecobacter sp. | reverse complement strand
CGAATCGGCAGCTTGACCATATCAAGTCCTTCAATCGATATAAATAAAGTCTTTTTTTATTAAAAAAAATTGTCTAACTCCTACTATAAAATTTAATATCAAAAAGAACAAAACGATAACAAAAAAACAAACATTGGTGGTGTGCTTTTGAAAAAAGAATTCTTTTGAAAAAAAATGAATGATTTCGTTGAACATAATCCACTCGCAGATGCGATCAAGCAGGGACTCCTACGAAATGATGTTTATGTGATTACCGTCGGTGTCGGGGAGGAGATCCTTTACCGGAGAACTTACCAGACTATGGAAGAGGTTCATCAATATATCGATGCCGTGAATGATGCAAATCCTCATCATTGGGTTCAATGTAAGCGCTTGAGGGATCATCGAATCGTTCGAGACCTTCTAGATAGAATAAATCATCAGGAATCCCCAAATCCATTCGGTTTATTTACGGCATCTTATGCCGAATGGAGAAGAATTCAAGCAAACTTGTTGTAAGAAAAACCTACAAACACCATGACACTTGAAAGTGATTCTTGTGTGCGGTGTTTGTAGCTCAAACATTGAAAAATTTCAAGTCGATATCGATCTTCCAAGAAAACCAATGGATTGAAAATTCACCTTGAAGAATTCACCTTCAATAGCTATCTTGTTCCTCCCAAAGGCCAACGCAAGTGAAACGAGTTGAAAATTTCACCTTCAAGAACTCGACCTCGATCCTTCCAAGGTCAATTTCATCTCCGTCGTCGACGTGCCATCATACTCGTTGACATGGATCAGAACAAGCGGTAGTTTTTACCATCCGTCGACGACATCATACGCGTCGACGCAGTCCGGCAGCGTGGCTCGCCCAGTCTCCATCGCCGAGGCCGTGGCGGTGCCCGTGGGCCAGCGATTGAAATTTCTTGCTGATGTCATTCCATTTTTTCTTTTTTTTTGATTTTAAAAAATCTAGATCTATAACTAAAGAATAGATAAGGAAGAAAAAAATGACTGATATCATCTCATCAAATATGGAGAGTGTGAACCCACATACTACCATTCAAACGAAGAGAGGTCGCCCCAGAATGTATACAGCGGCAGAGAGAGCTGAAAGATGGAATCATTACATCAAAAACGTGTATTACCCAAAACACAAAGAAGAATATCGAGAAAGGAGTAGAAGGTATTATCAACGTAACAAAGCCAGATTGAATTCAAAACACCACCACCAAGCACACCACCAAGAACAAGATGTCATTCCTTAACAAACAAAAAAGGTACTAAGGTAAGGAAAAATCATCAATGAATTATGAATAGGAAAATCCTATTCATAAAAATGTCACCATATCGCGATGCGAACCCCAAAGCCGCATGTATGGACTCGACAAAGGGGAAAATGCCACCGCACTGCAAAAAAAAAGAGTGAATGTAGCAGATGATGTGTCCACCAGTCGAACTAGTAGGTGCAACCGAGTCGAAAAGAGTGAATGCAACAGATAGCGTGCCTTCCATGTCAAAAGTGGCGAGTAGAAAGTGTGGGTGCAACCAGAATAGAAAATGCCCGCTAAATCAAGATGTGTGGGTGCAGGAAATGGCGGTATCACACAGTAGAAGAGAGTGGGAATGGTCGATGGGGGGTGATCAACGAGAAAAGAGTAGGGAGGGGGACCCGCTAGAAGACACTAGAAGGTGGTCGACGGCGGGTGACCCACTAGAAGACAGTGGGGGGTGGTCGACGGCGGGTGCACTAGAAGACAGTGGGGGATGGTCGATGGCGGGTGACCTACTAGAAGACAGTTTCACTAGAAGACATGCCGTGGTGCTCGACATCTCCTGGGCCTCCCCGTCGTCCTCCAAGCCAGAGCTCTCGGTGGAGATCCTGCCCGTGCAGGGGTTCGCGCCAAACCCCGCGCTGCAGGCGATGGTGGAGAGCGCCAAATCGGTGCTGGACCACCTGAAAAACACGCAGCTGTGCAAGATTCCCGCGGATTTCCGCCCGCTGAGCTCGTACCAGTCGCGGGAGCGGCTGTGCTCGATGGC
>JAOZVT010000065.1 GCA_025869455.1 Prosthecobacter sp. | reverse complement strand
CATTGTATTGCCGAATTCAACTGCAACAAAAGAGGGGCTTAACAGACGCGTTCCTTCGGCAGTGAGTTTTACTATTTCCTCCATGAGCACAGACGTCTCGTCCGGCATAAAGAGGGGAACAAGAGCCGAGTTATCAATAACAATCTGCTTTACCACTTCCTGCCATCCCGCGCCCAATCCTTGAACGTCTCACCACTTGCAAGAACTAGTCCACGCTGGGCAATTTCAGAACGAAAGGCAGACAGCTTTGACAGCAATACATCCAGTTTGTCTGGAGCCGATTTGTCTTCAGCAGATAAAAGACGGGCTATTGGTTTGCCGCGCATCGTCACGACAAACTCTTCGCCATGTGATACTCGCCTCAGCAAATCGCTAAAATGCGTCCTTGCTTCAAATGAACCTATTTCAATCATGTTAACCTCCTTGAAACGACTGGTTGGTTAGACCAGTATATCACATCAGGAAATAAATGTGAAGCATTTCGCTCTAGTATTGATAATGTATTTTATCAATACTTATGCAAATAATATCATATTATTGAAAACTCCGGCCGAGCTATGATTTCAAAACGCTGCTTGGATAGTAACGAAAAAAGGCAATCCAAGGAACACGTGTTGCCAGGTGCCCCTACCGTGATTGCTCATTTGAGCAGGAGGTTGGCCAGCATTGGTGATTACCAAGATGCGCAACAGATCGTTACATGAGAAAATCGAAGCGACTCATCAGGGCCTTTCCTGCGTCCCCCTCAGGATACAAAGTCACGTCATAATATACCGTTGACTTAAAGTTAAAAATATATTATACGTAATGTGTATATAGAAAATACACAACAGGTTTGAGGGCGGCATGGATGTAGAAGAATTCTTTGAAATATTACAAGGCATCGAAGAAAACAAAATAGAGGTTGCTAGCTTTACTCTAGCCCACATGGGACTGCACGGAATGAAAAAGTTATGCAAAGCATTCGAGTTAAACACTTCACTAAGGGACATCGGTTTTTTTAACAGCGGTATCACCCGTGAACCTCAAAAACTTGAGCTGCTAGCAGAGGCTTTAATAATTAGTAAATGCCCGTTGACCGATCTGATCATAGAAGATGACAAGGTCAGCACCAGAGGCACTAAAGCTCTAGCCAAGCTGAAAATAATGCGTCCTGAGGTTGAGATTGGAGGCATAAAATTACCGAAACGAATAATGGATCAGGTAAGGGAAGAACTTGGCGCACTAAACTCAACAAATAGGAACCCTATTATTGGCAGACACACCGCCGCACTCAATATGAAACAAGAAAAAACAAACCAGATACCATAGTCAGTTAAATCCTCATTGCAGATCTGTTTTACAAACTTTCTATTTTGCCGTCAATAAACAATCTGTAATTATCGAGCAGAGAGTTTGCACCACCTAATTGGGGGGTGTTCAGCTCCTTCAATTTTAGATTATCCCATTCATTCTTAAGTGCAATCTGGCAATTGCTTCTCTCAATAGCATCTTCAAAAATACCCAAAGCTGCATGGTAGTAATCCACTATGCGCATGATTCTGTATAAATCACCATTGCTCATTAACCTACCCATTTCATAGAGGCGTCGCACCTGTTCTCCATGATGAATTTGGCGACGGAACACCAAAGGTTGCCAAATGAAATATCCGTGACAACGTTCACGCAATGTTATGCTGCAACCGTAAGCACGCAAGCTAAGAGCTACCCACCTGCCCCACCAAAGTGAGGAGTGGCTTCTCCCTGAAAGCAATTTTTCAATCTCTTCAAGGCAGTTCCAGGCATCGTCAATTGCCGCACAAGCAAGGCGACTACCCTTGGCCATCTCGATGTCAATGTGGCGTGAATTATTCCATGTATTGTCTATCTTTTGTAAGACATTCCCAGGGCGGCTTGTCCTCAAATCTAAATATTGCTCTGCTTGGACCAAATAAATTTCAGCGCGCCGGATATTGATAATCGCAGAATCAAGCGGGTCAATAGACAGCGCTCGCTTGCTAAGCAGAGATTGCGCCTCGTTAAGAT
>JAOZVT010000064.1:4128-21084 GCA_025869455.1 Prosthecobacter sp. | reverse complement strand
GTACAACAGTTGAATCAGTCACGCAAAGGGCTGGACAATTTGGCCATGCTTCTGAACTTGGATATGTCTGGAGCCACTGGGCGAATAACTGGGCAGTCTGCTTCTTATAATACCTCAACCAATGACTTGTATTCTTATACCTTTATCACTGCTGACCGTGTGAATTACAGCAGCAAAAATAAGGTGGACAGTCTCTTGGCTGGCGCAAAGGGGCAGCGCTACAGCAGTATCTTCCCTTCAAAAGAACAAGAAGGTCTAACGGCTATGCAGTACCCCCAAGGCACCGGCATCGGTTCTCTGTTCCTGAAGAGTGATGGGAAAGTGACCTTTGCAGGAACATTGGCAGATAATACGAAGTTTACTGCCAGTAGTGCGTTATCCAAAAGCGATGCTTTTCCGCTCTTTGCTCAATTGTATTCGAAGAAGGGCTTGATCGCCGGAAACGTGACGGTGGATCCCACGCAAACCATGACGGATCTAGGGGCTACTGATTGCTTCTGGGTGCGGCCTGAACAGACTAAGCAGCAATGGTACCCAGAAGGTTGGCCAAGTGGTCTAAAGGTGGACCTTGTGGGGGCTCAGTACCTAGTGCCTACGGAGACGAGTGTGATCCCAAATCTTGAGGAAGTGGAGTCCGCTGAAGCTAATGCTGAAATTAGCTTTTATGATGGTCTGCTGACAGATTCCATTAATAAAGCGGTGAACATCTCCACGAAGAATAAGGTGACCAATGTGCCGACAACGGACAAGAGCTTTAAACTGACGATCAATAAAGCTAATGGAGAGATTAAGGGTAACTTTACTGATGAGTCTAACAAGAAGGTTAATTTCTTGGGGGCGACCCTTCAGAAGTCAGGGGACTATCAAGGCTCCTGGGGCTTCTTCATGAGCTATCCCGCCAAACCAACGAATGGTGAAGGGCAGAGTGGAGAGGTGCAACTATTGCCACTGCATTGAATCAGTCTTAGGGAGTGTTTTAAAAATGGGGAGGGAGGCGTTGAGTCTGGCAGAGGGCCATGGCGGCGTTACTCGCTGGGCCAGTATCGCAGAGGATACAGGCACGGCGCTCGCGTCTTGCCCTGACCCTCTGCCAGATCAACCCAGAGGGGCTAGTGAACGAGGTGTCCAATGACTGCGTTAAACGCCTTAAAGCTATGATTCCATAGCTCCTTCGGCGTTCGCCTTGCCCTTGAACACCTTCTCACTGGCGACTCCCTCCCGATTTTTAAAACACACACTAGCCTTTCAGGGTCATGAGATAGGCTAGAAGGTCGGCGACTTGTTGGTCTTGGAGGGAGTCGAGGAGACCTTCTGGCATGATGCTGCGACGGATGTATTGCGTGTGGCGGATGTCCTTTTTATCCAGGCGACGGTCGGGGAGGCCGGGTTGACGGATGATGGTGGCCTGTTTGTCTTCGCTAACAAAGAATGCGTCAATGAGATCGCCATTGGTTAGTTCGACTCGGTAGATGCGGTAGCCTGACTCCATGGCGGCATTGGGGGTCAGGATGTTGCGCAAGACACCTTCGAGTCCCATGGAGCCTGCACCGCTAAGGTTGGGTCCGATCTGGCCTCCGGCATTGCCGATCTGGTGACAGGCCATGCAGATGGCGGAGAGGGCTTTGCCATTAGCGGCATTGCCTTTGGGAGCAAGGGCGCTGTAATGGGCAAATTTAGTGTCGAGAGATTTGGCCTGTTCTTCGGTCAGCAAGGGTGGGGTATCGAGAGTCTTGGCGATACGCGCACCTTTGCCTAACTCCTGGGGTTGCTTGGATTTGAGGCGATCTGTGGACGAGTAAGTCAGGCCGGTTGTGGAGGGGGCAAGATAACGATCAAAGGCGGAGCGAATCTCAGAAGGGGTGCGCTCACGATTCCAGGCGCGGAATTCAGTGATGGCTCCTTGGGTGCCGTTTTTGACTTGGCTCCAACCGATGCGGCAGTCTTCAAATTTCTGGGGAGCTGGTTTGGAGGCCGTGGCATCAAGTTCACCATTTTGATAGATGCGGCAGATGCCTTTGGCATCGCGAGTAACGGCGATGTGGGTCCAGAGGTCGGGTGTCATGGGTTTGTTAGAAACTGCGACATCATGCAAAGCACTGCCTGCATAGACGCGGAATTTGGAGCCGAAGAAATTAAGCTGGATGCCATTGGGCGTGCCAAGAATGCAGTCTTCATTTCCGATGCCTTCGGTTAGGCGTACCCAGCATTCAACGGTGAACGGGCCTTGGAGGGTGATTTTGGAATCTACCCAGGCGGTGTTTTGTCCATCTAGCAGGAGCACTTCATGGAAGATGCCGCCGAGCTGTTGCTGGAGCTGGGCCAGGGCTGGATCATCGCCCAGCACCGTCGCTAGACGTTCGATGGTGGTGCCATCGAGGTCAGACTGAGGCAGAGACTTGTCGAGCAAGGCGGTAACGAGTTTCTTGGCTCCTGATTTGGTGCTGGAGATCGTGTTGAGCGCGGTTTTGCGTTGGCTAACGGTGAGGTCGGGATAAAGGGTGAAGAGGTTCGCGACGGCATTGGGAGAGCGAGATGAGGCAAGGGCTGCGAGGGCGGCATCTCGCGTCAATGGATCTGGATCAGACTTAGCGAGTGTGGTGAAGAGTTCCGCTTCGCCACTGTGGAGATCGCGGAGTGTGGTGAGGATTAAAGGGCGCGCATTATCAAGCCCTGACGTGACAGTTTTTTTGCCGCTCCTTACCAAGTCCACTAGGGGGATCTCCAGATCGGTGAGTTGGAAACTGCTGATGAGAGAACAAGCGAGAGTGAAGCTGGCGGGTGTTTCCACTTCGGTGATCATCTGCTTGGCTGTCTGAGTGAGTAGCGGGGCAATTTGGCCTGCATCCAAAGACGTGCGTTGGTTGAGTAGCTTTTCAGCAACGGTGTTGCGTGATATTTTGTTAGCTAGCAGCGCCTTCAGGGATTCGCCAACGCCGGGTTCTTGGGGAAATTGGGCGAGGCGGAGCAGTTCTTCATCATTGGGGGCACGATCAAGCTGCGGTAGCAGTTTGGCGACGCGGGCTGCGCTGGCCTTGGGTTCCAAGGCGAGTGAGGCAAGGACAAGAGCTTCGATGGGGAGTTTGGTTGCATCTTCTGAGTCGAGGAACTTGGCAACAGTATCGGGATGCCGTTCGAGAAACATGCGAACGAGGAATCTCTCGAACTCCCGGTCATAGGCTTCGCGTGCAGGGACCTTGGCCGGGCTGCGCGAGGATTGAATGGTGGGACCGTCGGTGAGGCTTGGTTTGGCGAAGGAGAGGAGCCTCGAAAGAATCTGAGTTTGATGTTTTGGATTCGATTTTAGGGCGGCTGAAAAAGACTGAATGACTTTGAATCGAACCTCCGAATTGAGGTCGTTTTGAAGTTTGGCAAGACGTTCATCAAGGATGTGTTCGCCTCCTGGATACTCATTCCCGTCCGCACTTTGGAGTTTATTACCCAGGATAAAAGCCACCTCCCGTCTGACGTTCTTGTTGTTATGTTCGAGCCGTGAGAACTGCATATCCGAGTCTGCTGCGCCAACTCCGTCGAGACACCAAAGAGCTTGAATGCGCTGGGCCGCCGTGGCCTTGTTGTCCATTGTGATGCCGTCCAGCGCATCAACAAACTTGGTTCCGTCACGATCTGCTAAGGTCTGCCAGGCGAGGTGGGCTTTGGCGGTAGGTTGTGTTCCGAGAAGAGCGATGAGATCTTCGGCGCTCAGTTGGGTGAAGTCGGGTATGGATGCGAGGGGAGCGTGGGCACTCCTGCCCGCTTCTTTGGAGGTGGAGTCAGGTATGGATTGGTGGGTCGAGGGATTTGTGTCAGGCGGCTGCGCCGCGTTGGTTTTCGAGGCGGACAAGAGTGTCCGCGCTCCTCTCGGGTCTGAGACTGACTCGGGAGACGTTTCTTTTGACTTCACACGCCAGATGCGGCCACGGGTTTTGTCGCGGTCGGGGTGGTTGCGGGGGACTTCGTTGTGGGAGATGATTTTGTTATACCAGTCCACGATGTAGATGCTGCCATCGGGTCCATTGGTCATGCCCACGGGGCGGAAGAAGGGATCTTCGCAGGTGATGAGGTCGGTGGCTTGTTCGAGATTCCAATAGGGGCCGTCGCGATGCATGGCGAGGGTTTGGATTTTGGAGGTGATGGGATTGGCGACGAACATGCATAGGTCGTCCTTTTTGGCTGTGGGGGTGAGTTTCCGAAAGCCGCCCTCACCCAGGGCGAGTCCGCTGAGCCCAGTGCCGCCCATGCGAAATTCAGCAGCAGGTGGGAACTCTGGCTGGTAGCTTTTGCGCAGGGCCGCCATGCCGCCTGGGTAATAGGCGTACTCGTGGAAGGGCATGACGGGATAGCCATAGTCGTTTGCTTCTTGGATGAAGGTTTCTCCCTCACCAGTCATGACGAGTCCCCAAATGTTGTTAGGCCCAGTGCTTGTGACTTCGAACTCGCTGCCATCTGGCCGCATGCGCGCCATGGAGCATTTGGGGAAATCAATGGCTTCATGGCTGCCGGGGCGTTTGACGGAGCTGTTATTAAAGAGGCCCTGGGCCATCCAGATCCAGCCGCCAGGGGCGCGGGTGAACTGATGGGGAAAGAGGTGGCTGTCCTGAATGCCGAAACCTGTGAGGATGACCTCACGCTTGTCAGATCGGCCGTCGCCATCCGTGTCTTTGAGAAGCAAGAGATCATGACCATGCAGGGCATAACAAGTGTCTCCATTGCCCCAGGGGAGGATGCCGAGTGGGATGGCTAGCCCGTCTGCATAGACGGTAGGATTGGTTAGGCCACCTTCTGGCAGTGGTTGATTGAGCGCCTCTCGTGGATAAACCAGGATTTTGTCTTTGCCTTTAGCTTGGTAAACGGCCTCGGCGGCGGCGGGGTTTTCATTGGCATCCACGGGGTATTCCAGTGCGGTTTGTGTCCACAGACGGCCACGTTGATCAAAATACACACTGACGAATTTGCCAATGCCGGGACTCTCTTGGACGACAAGTTCGATCTCGTAGCCTTCCGGCAAATGGAAGAGCTTTTGCTGCTCGGCAGCCGTCTTGGGTGCGCCTTGAACATTGTTATAACTGGTGTCACGTTTCTTGCCGGGGATGTTTTGGAAGTTGGCTGCTTTTGCCTTGGGGGCTGGGGCGACAAGCTTGCGTGCGGCTTCAACACCGCCGAGAGATTCCCAGGTCGGGGCATTGGCGGTGGGCGGTAGTTCTTCGATGGTGACGTCTTTGACCTGCACCAAGCAGATGCCTCCACTGTGGACTTGGGGGCCGATGAGGCCATCGAGCGCAATGTTTTTATCCTGCTCCATGTAGTCTATGGCCAGGATACCATTGATCCAGGTTTGAATGTGTGATCCTTCAGCGCGAATACGGTATTCATTCCAGCCAAAGACATCGACAACCTTTTCCAAGGCGGCCGTATCCACAGGCTCAGCGATGACTTTGTTGCGGCGGAATTCATCGTAGATTTTGCCAAACCAACCCTGACCACAATCCACCTGATAACCGCACATGTGGGCGCTGCCTGGGACACGCAGACTACGGATCTGGATGCCGCTATTGATCAAGCCTGTGGCGGGATCACCACTGACTTTGATCTTCAGTTTTAAATCAAAGTTTTGATAACTCTTGTTCGTGCAGATGAAGAAATTCTCTTTGATCTTTTCTGTGAGTGAACCGCCAGTGATCATGCCATCTTCCACGCGCCAGACTTGAGGATCGTAGTCCCAGCCTTTGAGTGTTTTGCCATCAAAAATAGAGATGGGCTCTGCCGAATGCGAAAGGCTGGCTGAGATCAGCAAAAAAGGGAGGATGAGAAAGCGCATGATGGTTGGCAAAGATAACGGTAGCTATTGCATCAGAATCTTTGGGAGACGTCCACAAGGAGGTGATCAAAATGCACACGATTTAGAATGGACAACGGGTGTGGAATCAGCGGTTTCAGCCAGCATTGAAATGCTGTCTAGAAGCGGGCGCGATAGTCCGAAGGCAAGCAGCCTACCCAGCGGCGGAAAGCGCGGGAGAAAGCGATGGGGCTGCGGTAGCCAACGAAGCGCGCGATGACCTCCTGTTTGTCTTGCGTGTTGCCGAGGAGTTCCTGGGCCGCACGGATGCGCAGGGAGGTAAGGTGGGCCATGGGGCTGCGGCCAAGTTCCTTCCAACAGAGGCGGCGGAAGTGCTCTTCACTGACATGCGCCGCGTGGGCCAGGGAGGCCAGCGTCCAGTCTTCAGCCAACCGAGTTTCCACTTCTTCCCAAAGACGGCGCAGGCGTTCGTCGCGCCGCCAGGGTTCGGCTAGGCGGCGGGTGTGATGCTGGAGGAGTTCAATCCAATGATGCAGAGCTTTGGCATCACGAGTGCTTTCCCACTCGCCCCGCAATCCTGCCCAAATGCGGAGGAGCTGATCAGCATCTACTTTGAGACGAACAGGGGAAGCTGCGCTAACTAGAGGTGTAACAAAGGGTGGCTCATCATAGCGCACCCACAGAAAGCGCCAAGGTTTACCGGGTAGAGCATGAAAGGCATTGGGCACGCGTGGTGGGGCCATGCAGGCCGTCCCGGCGGTGACCTTGTGCCAACGACCATCCAGTAGGACACTGCCAGTGCCACTGAGGCAGATCATGATGAAGCTGCCGCTGGGGGAAAGGCGCACACGTTCGTACGGTGCCACGGCATCATCCATGCCCAAGCGGGCAATGCGGTGTGTGGCCAGGGCGCGACAATCTGAGGACTCCAATACCCAGCGTGTTGTTTGAAGACCGTCGCAGGTGGTTTCAATGAGGAGTGGTGGAGGCGCGACTGACACGGAGTGGGATGGCAGGAGTTTGCTCAGTGGATTAGGCGTGGCGGCCTTTTACTTGATTAACAGGAAGTGTGGCAAAGGGCGGTTGTTCTAGGTGAGCTGTTAATCTAGAATGAAGATCGTGGCACCGCGTGCCCCGTGGGCACCGATGACGAGGCATTGTTCGATATCGGCAGTTTTAGAAGGCCCGGCAAGGAAGAGTCCGAAGCCTGTATTGATGGTGGAGATGCGCTCGTAGGCCTGATGCATGGTGGCGACGAGAGCGCTGGCATGCATGACAATGAAGAGGTGCTCGGCAATGAAGGGCAGCACGCGATGCGGGCCGAGTTCGGTTTCGTCCAACCATACGGCACCGTTTTCACAAACGCCAAATCGGGCAGGTAGGATGGCCGTGTGGACGCCATCCAGGGCATGGGGATCTGTGATGGTGCTGAGATCGAGCGTGCCTGGGAGCTCTGGGATATTGGAGGCGAGGCTGGCGTGAGCAGGGACATTTTCACGCAGCCAGGTGGCCGCCTCTGTGAAGCTGTGGCCACGGATGACGCGTGCTCCGATGAGGTCCAGCGTGGCGATGAAGTCGGGCAGGCCTGCGTCATTCGGCAGGGCATGAAGAGCCGCCATAGGCACCTCCGGCAATGGTAGGGGGCTGCCTTGGGCCTGACGGACAGCGGCGAGGATGGTGGCGCGGCTCATGGGGTGGATGGGAGACGGAATGCTTTGTGGACAGGATTGCAGGATTGGCAGGATTTACAGGAGGGGATTTTGGATAGGGCGAGATGGTGGCGGGAGAGTGAGGGGTTTAGGGGGCTGTTTTAATTTTGTTAGACTGTTTGTTATGCCATTGGCGGAAGGTTTGTTTCGGTGGGGTGGTGAGGTCGCGATGTTTGGTCCAGGGATCGAGCCTGAGTAGATTGAGCAATGGGGTGGTCTTCCGCATGAGCCATCCGCCTAACCGAAAGAGTGGTGGACAGCTCACTATGAAGGCGGTGACCTGCATGGCTGCCTTTTTCCACCAGGGGGTGTAGCCAGAGCCGGTGATGTCCTGCCGCCATTTCAGGAGCTGGGTGTGGATGTCGATTTTCACAGGACAGACCGCGGTGCAGGAGCCGCAGAGAGTGGAGGCAAAGGGCATGCTACTGTGCGCGGCTTTGTCCACATTGGGCGCGAGGATGCTGCCGATGGGACCTGCGATGAAGTAGCTGTAACTGTATCCGCCACTGCGGCGATAGACGGGGCAGGTATTAAAACAAGCGGCGCAGCGGATGCAGGCGAGCGACTTGCGATAGTCGGGGCGCGCGAGCTGGCGGCTGCGGCCAGTGTCCACGATGACGATGTGCATTTCCTGACCGGGACGCGGTTTGATAAAATGGGAGCTAAAGACGGTGCTCGGTTGACCTGTGGCACTGCGGGCCAGCAGGCGCAGAAAAACGCCGAGGTGGACCTGCTGTGGGATGATCTTCTCAAGCCCCATGCAGGCGATGTGGACAGGGGCGAGGTGAGCGCCCATGTCGGCATTGCCTTCATTGGTGCAGACGACAAACCCGCCTGTTTCTGCGATGGCGAAATTGACTCCGGTGAGGGCGGCATCTGCCGTGAGGAAATGCTGGCGGAGGTGCTGCCGGGCGGCTTCGGTGAGTTGCTGCGGATCATCCAGCCCGGCTGGGGTGCCAAGGTGCTCGTGAAAGACCTCCCCCACTTTAGCCCGCTTCAAATGGATAGCAGGCATGACGATGTGACTGGGCGGCATCTTTTGGAGTTGGACGATGCGCTCGCCAAGGTCAGTATCAATGACTTCGATGCCGTGCTTTTCCAGGTAGGGATTGAGGTGGCATTCCTCAGTGAGCATGGACTTGCTCTTCACCAGCTTGCGTGCGCCACGCTTCTCCAAAATGCTGTGGACGATGCGGTTATGCTCGTCACCATCGGCGGCCCAGTGGACATGGATGCCATTGGCCTCCGCATTGTCCGCAAACTGCTCCAAGTAGTCGGCCAGTTTGGACAAGGTATGCTCCTTGATCTGCGAGGCGGCCTCTCGCAGTTGCTCCCACTCCGGCACGCGGGCAGCCATGCGATCGCGCTTGGTCCGCACCATCCAGAGCGTCTGGTCATGCCACGCAGCCCGAGCGGGATCGCGCTGGAATTCGTGGGCGGCGGTGGCGTGGTTCATGAGGAGGTTTGCGCTTCGCGAGTTGGCGATTGTTGGCGTTGTTTGCTGTGGTTTTTCTGGGTGGATATCGAGAGTGGCAGAGAGTCTTGATAAAACATCATAAACTATGGCAAACCATTGCCATCCACTGCCAACTCCTTCTCAGCAGTTCCAGCAAGGATCTCCGCGATGTGCAGCACTTTCACCTGCGGGGCTTCGCGGGAAAGGAGACCTCCGAGGTGCATGAGGCAGGACATGTCTGCACTGGTGATGAATTCGGCTCCGTGGGTGATGTGATCATGGATGCGGTCGCGGCCCATGGAGACGGAGACATCGCTTTCAAAGACGGAGAAGGTGCCGCCGAAGCCGCAGCATTCGTCGCAACGATCCAACGGGACGAGCTCCAGTCCGGCCACCATTTGCAGCAGGTGGGCGGGTTTGGAAAAGGCTGGCACCATGCACTCGCTAGGACTGCCTAGACCGAGACCGCGCAAGCCGTGGCAGCTCTGGTGCAGGCCGACACGGTGGGGAAAGCGGGAGGGTAGAGAATCCACCTTGGCGATGTCATGTAGGAACTCGCACAGTTCATAAACACGATGAGCGAGAGGGGAATGCTGGGCCTCCAAGCTCTCTTTCAAATGCAGGACACAACTTCCGGAAGGGGAGACGATGTGGTCAAAGGAGGCGTATTCGCGGGCGAAGTCCGTGATGCAGCCCGTGCCGAGTTTGGCGAAACCAGAATTCGACATCGGCTGGCCGCAGCAGGCGGGTTTCTCTGGCACCTCCACCTGATAACCGAGACGGGTCAGCAAGGTGTACGTGGCCTGACCGACCTGCGGGTAGAGCTGGTAAATGTAGCAGGGGATGAAGAGGCCGATCGTCATGCGTGCAGAAGTTTACGCGAGATGAACTGCAAGCCTAGCAGGAGGCGGTGCACGCTGTCATGACTGAAATGCACATGGGGGGACTAAAAGGGGGGGAATCGGTTTGGGCGGGAGTTTTTGAGAGTATGAGATGGATTCGGGTGCGGGAGGGAGTGCGTGGTATTTTTTACAGGATTAACAAGATGGACAGGATTTACAGGAGGGGGAGAAGAAGGGGCGAGATGGCCGGGCGAGTGGAGAGGTGGTTTTTACAAAGTGACTGGTGAGATGGTGAAACGGGGCTTTGAGAACGGTCTTCGGCGGGACGCAGGAAACAGCACGCGTGCGCTCCATGGGGAAATAAAAAACGGGCCGGACTCTTGCGAGCCGGCCCGTTTAAATAGGAAAGGGTTCCTGTATTCTCTCGAATTACAGACCTTTGCTGACGATGTATTTCACAAGGTCAACAACGCGGTTGGAGTAACCCCACTCGTTGTCGTACCAGCTGACCAGCTTGAAGAACTTGCTGTTAAGCTCGATGCCAGAACCTGCGTCGAAGATGGAGCTGTGCTGGTCGTGGATGAAGTCGGTGCTGACCACTTCGTCCTTGGTCCAGTTGAGGATACCTTTGAGGTAGGTTTCGCTGGCCTTCTTCATGGCAGCAGAGATTTCTGCGTAGCTCGTTTCCTTCTCTGTTTTGACGGTGAGGTCAACGACGGAGACGGTTGGAGTTGGAACGCGGAAGGACATGCCGGTGAGCTTGCCCTTCACTTCTGGGATGGCCAGACCAACAGCCTTGGCTGCGCCAGTGCCGCTTGGGATGATGTTGATGGCGGCGGAACGGCCACCTTTCCAATCCTTGGCGCTCGGGCCGTCCACGGTCTTCTGGGTGGCGGTGTAGCTGTGGATGGTGGTCATGAGGCCTTCGGCGACGCCGAAACCTTCTTTCAGCAACACGTGCACGACCGGGGCCAAGCAGTTTGTGGTGCAGGAAGCGTTGGAGATGACGTGGTGGTTAGCCGGGTCATACTTCTCATGGTTCACGCCCATGACGATGGTGATGTCTTCTTCTTTGCCAGGAGCAGAAATGATGACCTTCTTAGCGCCAGCGTCGATGTGACCCTGGGCCTTGCTGCGCTCAGTGAAGAGACCGGTGGACTCGATGACGATGTCCACGCCGAGTTCTTTCCAA
Source organism: Prosthecobacter sp. (assembly GCA_025869455.1). Lineage (GTDB taxonomy): Bacteria > Verrucomicrobiota > Verrucomicrobiia > Verrucomicrobiales > Verrucomicrobiaceae > Prosthecobacter. The sequence goes on along the minus strand of JAOZVT010000064.1, from coordinate 10,091 downwards.
GGCAATGCGGAAGGGCCTGCACGAACGGCGAGGCACTTGATCTCATGGCCGTCCACGACCAGGATGTCGTCTTCTGCCAGCTCAGGGCTGCTCTTCTTGGAGGAAACTTCTTCCTTAGCCTTACCCTGGGTGGAGTCGTACTTGACGAGGTAGGCGAGGTTGTCAGCAGGCACGAGGTCGTTCACGGCGACGACTTCGATCTCTTTGCCCAAGAGGCCTTGATCACAGATTGCGCGAAACACGAGGCGGCCGATGCGCCCGAAACCATTGATGCCGATTTTGACCATTTTAGTGAGGGAGTGGGATTTGCGTTTTCTCGATGCAGCAGGAAGCGCATCAAGAGACTATTTGCATAGTGCAGGACAGGGGGGGCGTCAACTGGCGGTTATGGAAGGCCGCTTGTCAGACGGAATGGCGGATTTTTGAACCAGGATGATCTTTTGGCTGCGGATTTTACGCCAGGAAGGGGATGGAAGATTCTTATTCGGAGACTTTGGACGCGGTGAGGCAGGCTCGCTGGTGCTTTTTTGTAGCGGCGGTGCCCTACACGGGACTGCTGTTTTTGTGGCTCGGCCTGAAGCTGCTCGTACCTGCTAAAGATTCAGGATTTGGGGTTTATGCAGGTTTTGGTAGCCTTTATGTTTTCGGCTCGCTCTTTGCCCTGAGTGGGCAGTTGCCTCTGCGGCCTCTGGTATTTGTGGGCTTGATTCTGAACCTTTTAGGAATGGCGGTCTGGCTGCCTGGGCTGATGACTCGGGGGCTGGATTTATTGAGCCTTACGGGCCTTTTTCTGACCTTCATGTGGGGCCGGGCTGTGGTGGCTTTTTACCTGGAGGAACGGCGCTGAGGGCCGCGAGGAATAGGAATTGCCTGGAAAGAGCGGGGGCGGGAGTGTGCGTTTGGTAGTTCTTATGAAATTTCTTTTGTCGCTCCTGTGTCTGACGGTGTCCTTCGGTCTGCTGGCGGCAGATCCTGCGCTGGAACTCCAGGGTATTGATGGAAAGATGCACACGCCGTTGGTCGCTGGGGAAAAGAAGGCCCTCGTGCTGTTTTTTGTGTCGCCTTTTTGTTCGACGACTCGGCCTTTCATGACGGAGATCAATGCCATCTCGGCGGATTATGCGGACCGGGTGGCGGTGTATCTGGTGCATTCAGACTCTGAGATCACGGTGGAGGTGGCCTTCCAGCATGCGGATATGTCGCAGGTGAAAACGACGGTGCTGGTGGATCAGGATCAGCGTTTGGCCAAGCTCGTGGATGCACATGTGACACCGGAGGCGGTGGTGCTGTCTCCGACGGGGGAGACTCTTTATAAAGGGCGCATCAATGACCTTTACCTGGGGCCGACGAAGCGCCAGCGAGCCGCCACGACGAAGGATCTGCGTGAGGCACTGGATGCGGTCTTGGCTGGCAAATCGGTGGTAACTCCGCAGCCGGAGGCTCAGGGCTGCAAGATCGGCGGGCTGAAGTAAGGGAAATCTGCGCGGTTCCTGCCTGCGTGCTTGACCTAAAGGGGGCAGTTCGGAGAGAATGATGTCCGTAATTTATGAAACGGCGCACCTTCCTTGGCTCTGGGCTTGCAATTTTGGCGGGGTGCCATCGTGAGGAAAAGCTGGTCCAGCCTGGGCAAACTCTGGAGGACCTGGCCGCCGGACTGAGGTCTGGGGATCTGAGCGCAGAAAAGGTGCTGGCGCATTATTTGCAGCGGATCACGGCGCTGGATCAGGCTGGGCCGAAGTTGCGCGCTGTTTTGGAGCTGAATCCAGATGTGCATACCATTCATGGGAAGGGGCCTCTGCGGGGCATCCCCATTTTAATCAAAGACAACATCGAGACGGCGGATCGGATGGAGACGACAGCGGGATCTCTGGCGTTGCTGGGGTCGCGACGGCCTGAAAGAGATGCCTTTTTAGTGCAGCGTCTGCGGCAGGCCGGAGCGACGATCTTGGGCAAAACGAATCTTAGTGAGTGGGCAAACATTCGCTCTTTTAGTTCCACCAGTGGCTGGAGTGCTCGCGGTGGCCTGACGCTGAATCCCTACAATGCGGAGCACACGGCCAGTGGCTCCAGCAGTGGCTCGGCGGTGGCTGTGGCAGCAGGATTGTGTGCGGCGGCTATTGGCACGGAGACGAATGGTTCCATTGTCAGTCCCGCCAGCATTTGCGGCATTGTGGGGTTAAAACCCACGGTGGGGTTGATCAGCCGGGCGGGGATCATCCCGATCACGCATTGGCAGGATACGGCAGGGCCGATGACGCGTACGGTGCGGGATGCGGCTTTGCTATTGAATGTGTTAGCGGGCGTGGATGAGCGGGACCCTTTCACGCTGAAAGCCACGGAGCATCTACACGGTGACTATGCTTTTGGTTTGGCAGCTGATGGCCTGAAAGGTAAGCGACTGGGCGTGTTGCAGTCCATGAGTGGACGAAATAAGGCAGTGCTTAAACTGTTCGATCAATCTCTGGATCGGATGCGCGAGGCCGGGGCGGAGATAGTGGAGGATGTGACCATCCCGAATCATCGCGAAGCCGCATCCACGGCGGGGCATGTCATGCTGACGGATTTTCGTCAGGAGTTGAATGCTTACCTTCTTCAGCGTGGGGCCACAGTGAGTTCTCTGGCGGATTTGATTGCGTATAACCAGGAGTTTGGTGGGATGGAAATGAAGCATTTTAACCAGGAGTATTTCATTGAAGCTGAGACACGAAATACACCTGAACATCTGGCGGAGGCGGAGAAACTGCGGGCGGTGTCTCTGCGGCTGGCCGGGCCAGAGGGGCTGGATGCCGCGCTGAAAAAAGATCGGCTGGATGCCCTGATCTGCCCGACCAATGATCCCGCTGGAAGAGTGAATCTGGAGCTGGGAGATGCCCGGTCCCGAGGGTTCGGCACGGCTGCAGCGGTGGCTGGTTATCCGCATCTGACCGTGCCGATGGGGATGGTGGATGATTTGCCGATCGGTTTGTCCTTTGTGGGAACAGCTTGGTCAGAGGCGCAACTGCTCGGGTTGGGGCATGCGTTTGAAAAAGTGCGCGAGTTTCAGCCATCGCCGTTATTCGCCTAAGGAGGCGGGGCCTTGGGCATTGTTGCAAAAATGTCCAGGTTTTCTACTGGCGGTCTGTCGGCGACGGACGATGTACAGTCATGAAACCGCTGCTGCTACTCTGTTTGCTCGCGCTGATCCCGGCCTGTACGCAGGAGACTCAAAACCAGGTAAGTCGGTCATTGCAAAACTGGACCGGGGTGAATGGGATATTGGAAGTGTATGCCGGGGAGAAACTGGTGAAGAAGTTCATCCAGGTGGATAAACTAACGACCGCCACGGGCACGGACGTTAGTGTTTCACGCCCCTACCGTTACGGTTATGGGGTGCTGGATGAGAATCTGAACGGGGCAAAAGATGCGGGTGAAAAGCGCGTGTACTTTGAGTTCAGCGATTATTCGACCAGCTACATTTTTTATGAGAGCCCGAGGTAACACGGATATTCATGCGGGGTAAGATCACTTTTTTAGAATCAGATATTTTGTGATTCGGGATCTTCTTCTTTGCCGCAGGGCGGCAGCCGAGTCTTAGCACGGCCTTTCAAGGCCGTGTACTACATTCGGTGTTAGGTGCTATAGATGGTGTCGCAGAGCGACACGCGAACAGGGCGCTTCTCTCCCAGGCAGTCCTGACTTTCCTAGCGATCGGTTCGGGCGTCGCTCTGCGACGCTTTGGCTTGCGGGAAACGCTAATGATCTCCTCCCGGCCTTGAAAGGCCAGGGCTATTAAACGAGTGTCGCTCTGCGACACGGCAGTCTCTGCCAAGGCTCAGGTTCATCCCAAAGAATAGGTCCTTGGGAAAGTCATTCCTTCAGCATTTGAGTGCTGATGTTTTGAAATGCAGTTTGTTAGCCTTTCGAGGCTTCCGCGACGCTGCGTTGCGCCTCGGTCAGTTCTTTGTGGAGGTCCATGATCTCGCGCTGGATGTCGGAGGCTTCTTGGGGGTCCAGGTTGGGCTGCTTGAGCTGAGTTTGCAGGCGGAGCTTCTGCTGCTGGAGGCGGGTGATGGAGAGGATCTGAAGCGCGTGCTGCGCATCTGATAATTTACCAGGCGCAGGAGGCATGTGCAGGACCTGAGTCAGAGCGGCTTCTTCATCACGATCCAGGGTCAGGAGGAAGCTGTTGAAGGCATCCGCGTTGCTAGGATCGTAATCGTCTAACCAAATGCGTGCCAAAAGATCGGTACCGGAGAGGTCGTGCAGAATATTTTGATCTCCATGCTCACGCAGCCAAAGCAGGACTTCGGGTTCGGCGATGGCGATGCGGCAGAGGAGGAGGGCGGTGGGATCCTGGGCGGCGAGGAGCTTTTCGCCAGGGCGCTCGTTGGGGGCTTCTTTTTTCTTCGCCCGGCCGGTGTTCTTTTCGGCCTTAGTGACCAGCTTGCGCATGATCTCTTCAGAGATACCTAGGCTACGGGCCACGCGCTGGATCGTCGTTTCCTTGGCCATGGGCGTGTCGAAGAGCTTGACGTTTTCCGCCATTTCTTCGGCAAACTTGATGCGCTCACGCATCTCCGTGAGATCCCGGCGGGAACCGACGCTGGCGAGCTGGTAGTCCACGAAATCTTTGGCTTCCTTGATGAGTTCGCCAAAGGCTTCGATGCCATTTTTGCGGATGTAGGAATCGGGGTCTTCACCCTTGGGCAGCATGGCCACTTTGACGATGAGACCAAAGGGAGCCAGGGCCTGGAAGGCACGCTCGGCGGCTTTGTAACCCGCGTTGTCAGAGTCGTAGCAAAGGACGACTTCATCCGCTTGGCGTTTTAAGGCTTTGGCGTGGAACTCTGTAAATGCCGTGCCTTGTCCGGCGACGACGTTTTGAAACCCAGCCTCGAAGACCATGAGGGTATCAATCTGGCCTTCGCAGACGATGGCTTGGCCGGATTTGGAAATACTGCGTTTGGATTTATCGAACCCGAAGAGGACTTTGCTTTTGTTAAAAAGGAGCGTTTCGGGGGAGTTGAGGTACTTGGCGGCTTTGGCGTCGGCCTCCAATACTCGTCCGCTGAAAGCAATGACCTCGCCATTGTCATTGCGGATGGGGAACATGAGGCGATGCCGAAAGCGGGGGTAGGAATCACCTCGTTCTTCACTGGTCGCCAAGATGCCGGCCTCGATAAGCAGGGCAGAGCCGATCTTGTTTTTGATGGCCCATTCGCGCAGGGGTTGGGTGTTGGGCGGGGCGTAGCCGAGTTGCCAGTTTTTGGCCACTTCGGCGGTGATGCCACGGCTTTTGAGATACTGCCGTGCGGCATCTGCCATGGGGTGCTTCATGAGAAGCTGGTGATACCAGGCGGAGATGTCCTTGTGGACACGGATCATGGCACTGCGCTGTTTGGCAATGGCTTCCGCATTCTCATCCCAGACTTCTTCCTCGATGCGGATGCCCGCGCCCTCCGCCAAGCGTTTGACGGCCTCCATGAAGGTCAGCCCATCATGCTCCATGATGAAGCGGAAGGCATTTCCACCCGCACCGCAGCCGAAGCAGTGGTAGGAATTGGTGGAAGGACGGACGTTGAAGGAAGGTGACTTTTCGTTGTGGAAGGGGCAGAGGCCCACCCAGTTGGTGCCTGCCCGGCGCAGCTTCACCGAGCGCCCGACCAAGTCCACGATGTCCGTGGCGGCGAGCACTTGCTGAAGGGTTTCTTCCGGGATTCTAGGCATGGGGGCACTAAGATGGCGGATGCAGAAGCGCTACGCAACTGTCGGAAGGTAGATTGATCTGCCGCCCAGTAGGTCTGTTGCGCCGCAACTGACGGAGAGCGGCTCGCAGCAGGGGAATGCGCGGAATTAGTCGAGCGAACGAGGCGCGAGATGCCCGTTGGAGCCCAACGGGCCTACTTTGCGGCAGCAGCCAAGTAGGTCAGTTGCGCCGCAACTGACGGAGAGCGGCTCGCAGCAGGGGAATGCGCGGAATTAGT
>JAOZVT010000064.1:0-4118 GCA_025869455.1 Prosthecobacter sp. | reverse complement strand
CGAGCGAACGAGGCGCGAGATGCCCGTTGGAGCCCAACGGGCCTACATTGCGGCAGCGGGGCCTTTCGGGCGGCGTAGGCGGAGCCAGATCAGGGCGATGGCGAGGGTGCCGAGGAACCACCAAGGCCACCAAGTCAGGCTCGTCGCGAAGACGCGATTGTCATCGGCAGGCAGATTCAGATGGTGCTGGAGCCACTGGGTCTGGAAGCCAAACAGGAGGGTCATGATACCGTAGGCAAGATTGATGGTCAGGCCGCGAAAGCTAAGGGCGGTGGCGCGGCGACCTGAGTCCACGATGTCATTCAGGTAATAGGAGAGGAAGAACTGTAAAAAGCGCATGGCCAGCATGATGGGCACGACGAGGGCGACCCCGATGAATCCGGGCTGAGGATGGGCGGCGAACCACAGGCCGACGAAGGCCATGAGGGCAAGCCAGGTAAAGTTTCCACGCAGGCTGCCTTTGGTGGACATGCGCTCCATGAGGCCAGCGGTGGCCAGACCGAGGAGGGAGGCCACGGTGCCGATGATGCCATACCAAGCCTCCGTGATGCCGACGAGGCGGTAGAAGTTGCTCGAGACGGTGAGGAAGAGGCGGATGATGCTGTCAAAGACAACGCCAAGAAGGATGAGGGTGAAGGCGGCGTGGGTCTTCCAGATCCAGCGTCCTGTTTCCCAAATGCGGGCAAAGGCAAGTTTGGCCTCCTGCCGCCAGTCGTCAGATTTGGCCACCTGACCTTCCTCGGGCTCTGGTTCGACCATGCGCAGGGTGACCAAAAGGCAGGCGACACCGGTGAGGAAGTTCAGCGCCAGGGGGATCTTCATGGTCCACACACGATCCAGGGGGGCGAGGCCGAACCAGCCCATGACGGCGGTGATTTTATCATGATCATAGAGGAAGCCGCCGCTGACGGAGGAGATGATGAAGCCGATGGCCATGGCGCGGCTGAGTTTGGCCATGAGGTTGGGCCAAAGGGTAGGGCGTTCAGCCGCTGGCAGGGAATCGTAGGCCAGGGCTTCATCTGCGCCACTGGCGGCGGCTTCGGCAGCCCCACTGAGGATGCGGTTCAGCACAAAGAGCCAGAGGACGGCATCATGATTTCCCACAGGCATGAGGCAGAGCACGGCCATTTCTGCCACCATGAGCCAACCTGCAAAGACGATGAGGGGCCGCCGACCAAATTGGTCTGCCAGCGCACCCGAGGGTACTTCCAAAAGTACGATGGTGATGGCCCAGACGACATTCAGGGCCGCGAATTCCCCAATGCTCAACCCGATGTCCAGGAAGAAGACGGTGAAGATGGGGTAGTAGAAGCGGCAGTTAAAAAGAAGCCGGAACCAGATGAAAAGACGGGCGTTGAGAGGCATCGACAAAAAAGATGGGGCAGAGTGGGGCAGAGCGGGAGGCGTGGCAAAGAGCAGATGAAAGTCTTTTGAAAACTCGGTTACCAGCAGCTTACGCGCCGCGTTTGCCCCAGGTGCATGTCACCTTCACTTAAAAACACGCTGTTTGGGCTGATCTTTTTGTTCATTCTCTTTCTGATCGTAGAAAGAGTGCTGGGAAAAGCGAAGGGGCCTTTATTCCGGCGCGGGTGGCTGACGGATGTGTCCTATTTCTTTTTTACCCCGTTTTTCACCAAGGTATTGTCCAAGAGCGGGATTCTGCTCCCGGCTGCACTGTTGGTGTGGTGCGGGGTGGCCAGTGTGGAGGACTTTCGTCAGCAGACCTATGCTGGGTTTGGTCCCCTGGCCAAGCAGCCACTCTGGCTACAGGCGTTGGAAATCTACCTGTTGGCAGACTTGCTAGCTTACTGGGTGCATCGGCTGTTTCACCGTGGGCGCTGGTGGCCTTTTCATGCGGTGCATCATAGCTCAGAAGATCTGGACTGGCTGAGCAGCATTCGTGTGCACCCCGTGAATGACCTGGTGAATAAGTTCATCCAGGTCACGCCTCTCCTGCTGCTGGGGTTTAACCCCTTGGTCACGCTGTCCACCGCGCCTTTCTTCACTCTCTATGCCATCTTTCTGCATGCGCGGGTGGATTGGGATTTTGGGCCGCTGCGGTATGTGATTGCGACGCCCGTGTTTCACCGCTGGCATCACAGCCGTGACCGGGAGGCGTGGGACAAGAACTTTGCGGGTCTTTTTCCCGTGTGGGATATTTTGTTCGGCACCTTGTACCTGCCGCGTGGTCGCGTGCCACAGGACTTTGGCATTGAAGAAAGCTTTCCCCAGCATTTGCCAGGGCAGCTTTGGGAGCCAGTAAGGTGTCTCTTGGTGAAAAAGCCTGCCAGGGCGACTCAGGTCGGCGCGTGATTCATTCTGCATTCTTTGGAGGGATTTCTTCGTGCGATGTGCACAGGATGCTGTGTGAGGTATGGAATGGCTATTTTTGTAAAGTGTTATGGATCAGTTGTTTGTGATCAGGTGGCCCAGTTTGGCACAAGCCGTGCCCTAGTGGGTAGGTGCTGATAAAAGCTTCACTCAAACCTACCCAAATCATGAAAACAAAATCTCTTATTCAATACGCAGTCGTCTTGGCTTTGGCCACTCCAGTGCTGCTGATGGCTGGTCCCAAGGAAGATCTCCAGGTGCGTCAGGCCACCGCCATTGTGAACCGCTTCAAGACCATGCCGGAGCAGGAAATCCCCGATCATGTGTTAAGCCATGCCAAAGGTCTGGCCATCATCACCGTGACTAAAGGTGGATTCATGTGGTCCGGTAAAGTGGGCAACGGTATCGTGGTCGCCCGTCACGGGAATACTTGGTCCGGCCCGTCCTTTATCGGAACTGGTGGTGTGGGCTTTGGTGCCCAGATCGGTGGTCAGGTGACCGAATACATCTTTGTGCTGAATACCCCTGAAGCGGTGAAGGCCTTTTCTACCGATGCCAATGTGCAGTTAGGCGGTGCACTCAGTGTCGCCGCAGGTCCGGTAGGCCGCAGTGCTGAAGCCGGTGTGACTCCGACCGCTGCTGTGTATGCATATAGTCGCAGCCAGGGACTATTTGCCGGAGCATCGCTGGAAGGAACCGTGATCGCTACGCGGAAGAAAGCCAACGAACGTTACTACAATCGTCCTCTTGAAGCCTCCACCATTCTGGCTGGTAAGGTCAAAGTTCCTGCCAGTGCGAATGCCCTGCGCTCGAGCCTGTAAAAAAAATAAACGAGTTTTCCATCGAACAAACTGTTGGGAAACAGAGTCTCTGAAAACCTCTTTGCGGGTGAAGGCACCTGCTCATCAACAAGACCAAGACCTCAGGCGCTGGAGATTTTTACAGTCTCCAGCGCTTTGATTTTTAAGATGGGTTTTGCAAGCTGGGCACGTGAGATCCAAGGGACGGGTTAAACGCCTCAGAGAGGTGGAGCTGCCATGTCCAGAATTACCTTTCCAGGGTGACTCCTGCCTGATTTTAAACACCTCTAGGCTTGAGTCGCCTAGGCTGCTAGTTCTTCTCGTTGTCGCCACTTTAGCTCATGCTGAGTGGCGCGCAGAAAAAAATCGTTGGCCTCCTGGGTGTTTTGGGTGGGATCAAGCGGTAGCCTCATGGTGAGTTCCAGGCCTTGTGGCTCCAGCCGTTTGGCATCAATGCTGCCTCCGTGGAGATGAAGGGTGACATAGCAGGCCATCATATTCACGCCAAAGTCATCCGGCTTTCGACTTCGCGTGAAAAAGGGATCAAACAGATTGGCGGCTCGGTCTTGTGCTCCCCAACTCCCATTGTCAATGAGGGTCATGATGACCATTTCCTGACCAGTGGCATCTTTTTCCAAAGCTGCATGAATGGTCAAATGATCTCCTGGATGCAGATGGGTGATCTCTTCAATGAAGAGGAGTCTCCAAAGCTGGCGGAAACGCTCTCCATGCACCAGAAGGGGGGGCAATTCTTGGGGAATCTCGAAGTGGACTCGGATGTTCTTTTCCTGAAAGTGGCAAAGGTAAGTACTCAGCGTCTCTTCCAGAAGAGTGGAAAGATTAACGGAGTCGGTCCGGGTCAGTTTCCGGGAGTGAGAGGCATGCGCTAGATGGTTGAGAAGGGTCTGAATCCGTTCAATCTGGGCTTGAGCCTGATGCTGCGTTTCCACCCAGAAATTAGGGTCGCGGGGTGGCCGGGCTTCGATC
>JAOZVT010000063.1 GCA_025869455.1 Prosthecobacter sp. | reverse complement strand
GAACTCCATTGGTGGCACCACCATTGTTACTGGTCCAAACAGCACAACCATTGGTTCTTTTCGCATCAATGCCCCTGACGCCTATGGGGCCTTTGGCACGGGAGATATCATCATGAAAAACCTAGGCAGCGTTACGGCCCTGTTCTTTGACAATGCAGCAGGCAATGGTGAGCTAACCAACAACATCGTACTGCAAAGCACGAATCCGAATTCAGGAACGCGCTTTCTGGTGGATAATTCCAATAGCATTTACGCTTTTCTTTCTGGCCTCATTTCTGGTGGGGAAGCCTCCTCTGACTTCATTGTGGACTCTGATGCGGCCAATGGTCAGGGGAATATCCTTCTGATGAATACCGGGAATACCTTCATTGCCCAAAAGATCAACATCAATCGCGGTGCTCTAGGGATCTATGGTGATGGTTCCCTTGGAGATAGCTCCAATTCGATCTACCTGAATACCAACAACACGAATGGCAACACAGGTAGCGGCCTGCATTTTTATGCGGATGACATCACGGTCGCGGCGACACGAACAGTCACCATCAATACTGATTCCGTTATCAACACGAATGGTTTTCAAGCCACGATTGCAGGTGAGATCAATGGTGCGGGCGGACTCATGAAGGCCGGAGAGGGCATGCTCATTTTACCGCGCGGTAACGTTTACGAAGGAGCCACATCGGTGCTCGAAGGCATCCTTTCCGTCCAGAATGAAACAGGCTCTGCTACAGGCACTGGAATTGTGACAGTCTTCAATGGAGCCACCCTCAGCGGCAATGGCATCATCGCTGGCGCGACGATCATCAAAACCAGTGGTATTCTCAGCCCAGGAAACTCTGCGGGCACTTTGACCTTCCAAGCAGGTCTGGACTTGCAAGCCGGCAGTGTGACCATGCTTGAGCTCTTGAGCAGTACTTCCTATGACCAAATCCACGTCACCTCAGGTGACCTCCAAGTTGCGTCTTCAGCCGCTTTTCAAATCTCCTTGCTCTACACGCCTCAAGCGGGTGATACCTTTGATCTGATGGATTGGAGCAATCTGACGGGAGACACTTCCCTTTATGATAACTTGAACCTGCCAAGCTTAGCGGCCTGGGGCCTGCAATGGGACACCAGTAACTTTAACAACCTTGGGATCCTGAGCATTCAGCTTGTCCCTGAGCCATCACGTTGTCTCCTCTTGCTGGGCGGGCTTTCGCTGACACTGCTGCGTCGGCGTCGAGTGGCCTAACCTCTAGAATTTCACACGCAAGTAGGTACCCAGGACAGATTCATGCAGCCAGTCGGCATGAGGACGCCGGGTGGAAAGGATCATGTAAAAGAGATCCAAATCTGACCTGGGACCCGTCTTGAAAGTGAGCCCAAGAGGGACACAACGGTTCTCCGTCCACACCTCAGAATGCAGGTCGATCAAGAACTCGTTGCTGATAAAGACACGTGACCAGGGACCGAGTGAGTGCGGAAATGTCCAGGCCAATTGTGCGCGGTGACGGGCGCGACTGGTGGTGAGTGACTGACCTTCGTTCATTCGCCATTCCAAACGATTCCGAAGATCCAAACGCAGATGCTTGGTGAGATTGAATTTGGGGTTCAACTCCAATTCAGGCCGCCCCTGGAGATGATGTTCGCTGGTGTGGGTATTGGCAATATTCAGCAAGGACAAACCCAGTCCTGCATCCAGCCAAGGGGTGAGTTCATAACGCACCCGTGGACTGATGATCAAAGAGGTAAAGGCATCCGCATCGTCAAATCTGTGGCCTAAAAAGAGTCCTGCTGTCCAAGGCGGTTCATGAATGAACTCTAAAGTGGACCAAGCCCACCATTCATCCGCCTGTAAGCCGGCTGGGACGAGACAGGTCAAAAATAGAAAAAGGAGAAACCTCATGTGAAACGCGGCTCCACATGAAGCATGGATACAACCACAACGAGAGTGAAATCGCGGCGTTTTTTGCCACAAATGAGGCACAGATTGTGTCTTATTAGTCGATCCTGAAAAAGCGCCCCGACCATGCAGTGAGTAGGGAGGAGTATCCA
>JAOZVT010000062.1 GCA_025869455.1 Prosthecobacter sp. | reverse complement strand
ATGTTAAACTGGCGGCGGTCGCGATTGTTATGTCCTTTGGAGCCGATGGATAGGAAGCCTGTGGCGACGATCTTGTCTGCCTGATCACGTTTATTTTCATAACGCAGGAGGTCACCAGCGATTTGTTCACGCAGAAACTGATCATAAGGTTTGTCACGATTAAACGCATCAATGACGTAGTCACGATACCGCCAAGCATGGGGATAGAGGATGTTTGCTTCCTTGCCACTGCTTTCCCCATACCGTGCGACATCCAGCCAATGACGCCCCCAGCGTTCGCCGAAACGAGCAGAGTCAAGGTATTGATCCATGACGCGCTTCGTCGCATCAGGCGAGGTGTCTTTTACATACGCCTCAACCTCGTCAGGAGTCGGAGGCAGACCTGTGAGGTCAAAGGAAATACGGCGGATCAAAGTGCGGCGGTCCGCATCCGGCATGGGTATCAAACCTGCGCCCTCATAGCCAGCCTGAATCCATAGGTCAATCTGGGAACGCGCCCAACCTTCCGTCTTCACCTCTGGCGTGGCGGCGATGACGGGCTTCTGAAAGGACCAGTGCTGGCGGCCTTCATCCATGTTGATGGTGCGCTTGCCACTGACGACGTTTGATACTTCTTGTTCGCGCGGGTCCGGTGCGCCCATTTCGATCCACTTGCGAAAGTTAGCCAGCACCGCCTCCGGCAGTTTCTCTTTCGGCGGCATCTGCATGTCATCATTGACCCAGGTCATGGCCTCATAGAGACTGCTTTCGGCAAGATTACCGGGAGTCACGCCAGGGTGCCCGGATTCACCACCGAGGAGAGTCGCCTGCCTAGTGTCCAGAGTGAGGCCACCTTTGACCTTCTTGGCTTCGGCGGAGTGGCATTTGTAGCAATGCTCCACCAAAACGGGACGGATGTTTTTCTCAAAGAAATTAAGCTGATCCGCCGAGATTCCCGCATGAGCTCCGGCCATGTCCTCCGCCCCGTAGGCGAAGGTAGCCGGTAAACCAAAAGTTAGAATGAGGCGTAAGATGTGTTTCATAACCTAAAGGGCGTTTCAGGGGCTGAAACCCAGTGAGGCCGGAGAAGTTGCACGAAGTCGAATTCAACCAATCTAGAAGACAATCCTCAGTGACCTCCCCTGCAGTTTTTTGCAGTTCCCCGTGATGGTGAAAAAACTGAGTAGGTTCCTCCTCCGTGACTCCGAAATGCTGGAGCAATTGCAGAACAAAATTGACCGTATTAGCAGTCAAGTGCCGCGCTAATGTCGCTTTGAACTTACGGGGTTCACACATTCAGATTTTCTCTAGCTCTTCGGGTAACTAGCCACAGGCATTTGGGCAATGGACATGCATGAAATTTATGTCGCAAAACTGAATTTCGGAGAAAGGCGATCGTGAGATAGCGCTACGTAAAAATTCGCGGTCGTTTTCTACGGTCTATCGGAAAACTAGTGCAAATCAGTGCCTTACCACACAAATACAAGCACTCAAAATAGGGCCTGAACACATTTTTATCCGTGTTCCACAGGCTTTTGCCAAACTATGCAAAACACTTAAAGCGTTCATTTCCAATTAGAATTCCATCACTCTAATCTAGAAACAAAAAAGTGCTCCCGCCCGGATTCGAACCGAGAACCAAGGGATTATGAGTCCCCTGCTCTAACCGTTGAGCTACAGGAGCATTTTTTTGAGAGCGCTTATCATGGACGCAACATGGCATGAGAGCAAGTGCGGCTCGACAGAACGTTGAGTGCATGATGTGTTATCGTCATGAATCCCACGTCAAAACCACGGTTGCTGCCCATTTTTATGTTCAATGCGGCCTACATGGTGGCGGCGGTGGGCAGTTCCATGGCTCAGGGAAACACGGAATTCATTTTTTACATTGTGGTGATGCTGGTGCTCATCGCGGTGATGGCGCTGGTCCATCGTATGGTCGGGCTGACGATGCCTCTGCTCTGGGCTTTGTCCTTTTGGGGGATGCTGCATATGGCTGGGGGGCTGGTGCCCGTGCCAGAGACTTGGTCGTATGAGGGGTCTCATGCGGTGCTG
>JAOZVT010000061.1 GCA_025869455.1 Prosthecobacter sp. | reverse complement strand
ATGGGCTTTTACCTACCCCTTTACCAGAAGGACAAGCTGGCTGGGCGCACCACGGCCTGGGATTATGTAAAGGATGATCCCAAGCTCCCACGAGTGCTCCTGATTGGCGATTCTGTCTCACGAGGTTACACCCTGGCCACTCGCAAAGCTCTGGCAGGCGTCGCCAATCTCCACCGTGCCCCCGAGAACTGCGGCCCTACAGCCAACGGTGTCAAAAAACTGTCCGTCTGGTTGGGCGATGGCAAATGGGACATCATCCATTTCAACTTTGGCATCCATGACCGCAAAACACCCTTGGCGGACTACGAGCAACGCCTGGACACCATCGCAACTCAACTAAAAGCCACGGGAGCCCACGTCATCTGGGCCAGCACCACACCCGTCGCTGAAGGCGGCATGAAAGACGCCACCAATGCCGACCTCGTCGCCCGCAACGAGGTCGCCGCACGCATCATGCAAAAGCATGGCATCCCCACCGATGACCTCTACACCTGGATTCAGCCGGACCTCACCAAATTTCAAAATCCAAAAGACGTTCATTTCAACAGCGCAGGCTACGATCGCCTAGCCGAGCAAGTCGCCAGCAGCATTGCCAAAATCATCCCCACCCTCACCACCGTAAACACAGCCATCCTTCCTGTCGGCAAGCTGGAAAAGGACGGCTACGAATGGGCGGACCGCCATGCCGAAATCATGAAGATCAAGGACACGCTCAATCCCGAAATCGTCCTCATCGGAGATTCCATCACCCATTTCTGGGGCGGCCTACCAGACGGAGGCAAATCCGGCAATCGAGGCACCGAGACTTGGCAGAGATTGTTTGGAGATCGTCACGTCCTCAATCTGGGCTTTGGCTGGGACCGCACCCAAAACGTCTTGAAACGCATTCAGTTAGGCGAACTCGATAACCTGAACCCCAAAGCCATCGTCATTCACATTGGCACCAACAACTTGGCCAACACCGTCAATGCCCGCAGCAACACCCCAGCGGAAATCGCTGAAGGCATTGAAAAGATCGTCCATCAAACCCACGAAAAATGCCCCAAGGCACAGATCATCCTCATGGCCATTTTCCCTCGTGGGAAAACCGCAGCGGACCCGAAACGCGCCATCCTTTCAGACATCAATAAACTCATCGCCCCTCTTGGAGAAAAAGAACACATCACCTTCCTGAACATCACCAAAAAGTGGCTGGAAGCCGACGGCTCCATTTCCAAAGACATCATGCCAGACGCACTCCACCCTAACCAAAAAGGTTACGCCATTTGGGCAGACGCACTCAAGGCCGTGCTACCCAAATAAATAAAGGCTTCCTAACGACGACGACGCATCATCAAGCCCACCAATCCCAGCATGAGCAAGAAAACACGCGATGGCTCAGGAACAAGACCCACCGTATTGAAAGCCGGATTGACCCCTTCACCAAAATAGTTATCTGCATAGTTACCAGTTCCACCCCACAGCACCGTTCCATTACCACTAGAAACATCCATTTTCGCATTGGCACTGAAAATGGGTTCATCCTGGGCAAACACTGCCGAAAATTTAAAAATCAACAATTCAGTGGAAGTCGCCAAAGTGGCCCCGTTACCAATGATTGAGTAAATGGCTTCCCCAATAAAGTCACTTCCAGAATTGATAGCCCCCTGGGCATTGCCATCCACCAAACCAGCTCCGAAGGCCCACCAACTAGTCGAACTCTCCAAAGCTTGAAAGCCACTGCCAGTAGTGATGGAATTAAAGGTACTTTCATCCATCAATTGTATTTGTGAATCACTCAGACCTGAGAAGTAACCAACTCCGACATAGCTTCCATTCAAGAGAGCACCAGAACTCGAAACAATGGCGTTTGTAGAACCATCAAGAGTAACGTTTGTGATCAAAACCGAAGCGGCCTTGGCGCTCGGGCTCAGGACCAGACTGAATAAGGCTATAACCAGGAAGCCAAGTGATTGAAAGAATGTGCTCATTAAGGGAAGATTTTGTAGTTAATAAAAATGAGAAAGTTATTTCCACTAACTTAGAGACCACCGTAAATG
>JAOZVT010000060.1 GCA_025869455.1 Prosthecobacter sp. | reverse complement strand
GGCAATGCCTAACAAAATGATACATAACGCCCCAAAAGCGATGTTGCTGAAAATTGCGGGCAGGAGTGCCCGCATCACTTGGTTTTTCATGCCATGCCTCCTTTTCGTCTGAGAAACCATTCCAGGCTCAAGAGTGCTAGCACCAAAGCAAATACCCATGGGGCATGCCACAGAGGTTCTGTAACCGTTTCCTCCACTGGCACACGAATGTTTTTCATAAGCTCAGGCAATTGACTCAACTCTGATAACATCAACATTTGCCCACCGCTTTCTTGGGCGATTCTTTCCATCCAATCACGCCCTGGCTTCATGACTGCATATTCTGCAGGCAGGGGATCATGTACCCAACCGGTGGTTTTTGTTCCAAGGATCGCTGAGGTCTGGACTGCGTCAGCTACGTTTGTGGTCTGAACCTCTGCCGTAGCTCGGTAAGCGCCAGACTCTCTTGGAAAGAACTCGGCTTCAAACAAACCCGCTTCCTTCAAACTAGGCTCACCAAAAAGTGAGGACTTCTTGCCATCGGGACTGGTGATTTCGATTTTGACCATGGCATCATCCATGGAGTGAAAGGCACGATCTTTGACCCTTACTTCCAGCTTTATCCGCTCGGCATCGGGTGTTGTAGTGATCTGAATGCGATCTGGCACATCCACAACCAGCCAACGCATGAGCTGCCGCCAGGAACGCTGCAAATCTTTGGCAGCCTCTTCATCGCGCATGCCCCAGCGCCACATATCGGCTATGGTCAACGCTACAACACGACCTTCACCAAAACGCTGAGCGGTTAAAGCTGGCAGCGCATTGCCTTCGTCGCCGTTGCTGATGGTGGCTAAAATGCTTGCTCCAGGCTTGATTGAAAAAGTCTGGTTCACCGAGTAAAATCCAGGCATTTGGGCAAGTCGTTGCTCGTCTTCATCGCGATTGGCACGCAGCCTTGTCCAAGGCTCTAGCCAACCTTCACGCGTCAAATTCAGACGTCCATTCTCTATCGCTGGGGACTGGGTCATTTGGTCCAGATAGACGGGTAACATTCGGCCCACCGGCGTATGAGCATAGCCGCCGGCTTGATAACTTTCCTGCCCGCCAAGCATGAGCAATGCACCCCCACGTTCACTCACGAATCGCTCCATCAGATTCATCTGTTCTTGGGTGAAAAATTCTGCCTCCAGGTCATCAATGATGATGGCACGATACTCACCAAAAAGTTCCTCCTCAGTTTTTGGAAACCCATCGCTGAGTTCCTTGGCATCTTTGGTCCCCAAACGTGTGAGCACTGGCTGATCATAACGTTGAGCTTCGCCCTGCTGACCGAAACCCCGAAAAAGAGGATTGCTAGTTTCACCCGTGCGACCACGCCATTCGAATTTCGGTTCGCGTTTGGCGATGCGGATCAACGAAGGCATTTGAACTTCACTGTCTGCGGCCAAGGCCCGACGCAGGAATTTATACTCCCAGTTAGGCCGCCCAGAGACATAGAGGATGCGGTAAGGTCCAGCCCCACGATCCACAGCCAGATGACGTACATTGTTCGCCAAAGTGGCTTCTTTGGACAAAAGCTTCCATTCATCTTTAGCGATCTTTTCCACCAAACCCGCCTCCATGACGGCCACTTGGTAAAAGGAAACTCCTGGTTTCACGACGGGTAATCGCAGCCGCACAGCCTGCGCCTCGTCCTCTTTGGTCAGTCGCATTTTTTCAGTCACCACGGTTTTTCCCGTTTCATCCAACACACAAACGGCGATGTCTTTGCCCTCGTAACCATGACCCGCAACACGAGCCGTGATGGTCACGGGGGTATCTTCAAAAGCTGTCTGCGAGACCGTTTGATCCACCAAGACCAAATCAGGTTTGGGGGCATCCTGCCCGACTAACACTGAAAAAATAGGAACTTGGGGTCTTAATGGATTAGCCTTGATTTCATCCGACGGCGCATCGGTAGGATTGCCGTCGCTGATTAACACGATGGCAGCGACACGGCTGCTTGGGCCACCATTGCGCAAGGTGCCAAGCGCTCGATTCAGCTCGGATTTTGTGCCTTGAAAATT
>JAOZVT010000059.1 GCA_025869455.1 Prosthecobacter sp. | reverse complement strand
ACCTATCGTATGCGTCAACGACGAGATTTAAAAAAAATCCATCCCGCCTAACCACTGCCCATCCCCCAAAAGAAATCCCTAAAAGCAGATTCCGCGCAAGCCAACGTCAAAAAGCCCACCTCTATAGCAACCCTGAGACAGCAGAAAACAGGATATCCCCTTCACCCCAGCCTATAGATCAACTTTCACTCATAGGCCCCATAGCCCCAAAACAACCAAGCCCTCCGCTGAAAAATCCTGTCAATCCTGCCATCTTGTAAATCCTGTAAAAAACGCCCCCCCCTAACAAACAATACCGCACAATCAACAACACAGCCCTTCGTCACAGATCTCCATTCTCCGCCGCCTCGATCTGGATCAGGCAAGACTGCACGGGAGTCTTCTTCAGGCTAGACGCAGGCTGATCTAGCGCGGGGAGTTCCGGCAGAAGGAAGTAGCCAAGACTCACCCCCTCATAATGAAGGATGCTACCCTGGAACGGCACGTTGCGGGTCAGCTTATGCTCCTCTTCATTTGGAATCACCAGCACCCCTTTGAAAGTCCAGGTCTCCGAATCAAAAGACAGGCTCTTGATAAAGTGCTCAGAATCCAGTGCCGGAAGTTTGACCTTTGGCTTGGCCGTCAGGGTAAAAGTTTGGCTCATTTCCAGGCCGGGCACACTGGATCCCACGATAGACACCCGTGCATTTTGCTCCCCTTCAGGGATTTGCATGAGCAGGTCATTGATGGGGAAATTAACCTTTCCATTCATAGCCGTAAGCGTCTGGAGCGGAAAGCCAGAAGGATACACACGTTCCCGGGTAGCCCCAGGTGGCGCATCCTTATTCCACGTCATCACATCAGATTGAGAGGAATTAAATGTCAATGTACCATGGAGCATGCCTCGCCCTCGGTAGAGAGGACAATGCACACTTATCTTTCCAGAAATGCCCCCTGAAGTTATCCAGCAACCACTGCTCCCAGTAATGGCAGTACCATCCGCGAGTCTGCCTTTCCAGACAATGGTAGGATTATAAAGTGTGGCTGTAGCCGTCAAAAAGCCCACCCCCTGAGGCGATTCCTCAGCTAGAGATTCGCCAGGAACCAGGGACCAGACTAACGGCATCTTAGGTGTATACCAAGGATAAGTAGGCCAATAACGAATCTCATGGAGTTCACCTTCGCTTTCCTGCCCATCCACATCCACCAAAGTCATGTTATAGCTGTTATACCTGATTGATTCAGGCCCCACACCCAGCACCAGCGTCAATGGCTCAGCCCCTTTCCCTTGAGGAATCGTGAAGAAGATGTTTCGCTCATAAGAGGTTCCCAAAGGATCAAAAGGTAACGACTTAGCAAAGCGCCACGTCTTCCCTGCATGCATCAATTTCCCACTCAGACTCCCCCTGCTAGTCGCCGTGATTTTGACCAAACTGCCCTGAGCCAAACCTCCATCTAGACTTCCATTGCGCTCGATAAGACCTTCATAATTTCCAGAGCTAATGAACCGAGAGACTCCCCATATGAACTTAGCAGGCAGCCCTGCCCCTACTGCATTACGGACCCTGATCGTCACTGAATATTCAGAGCATTTCGTGAGCGTACCTGTGATCAACCCACTCCGGTTCATCTTCAGCCCCTGAGGCAACCCTGTAGCCGTAAAGCTGCAATCAGGCTGATCTGCCAGGAGTTGAATTTGAATCGCTTGGCCCATAAAGTGCCAAAAAACCTGAGGATTGATAAAGCTCGGTTTTTCAGAGGCTAAGTAAAAGACTTCGGTTAGGCCATGACTCAGTGAGACCTGCCCATCAGAGTCCGTCATCGTCACCACACACTCATAGTCACCACGAAACTCTGACGAAGCTTGAGGGATTCGCAGAGTCGCCTTTTGAACTCCGTAAAATCCAGCCGGATCTGTCAATGGCACCCCATTGCGCAGCCATTGATATGTCAGCGTGTTGCCAGGAGCAGTGCTCGCCACACAACTCAAAGTTAGCTCCTTTTCCAGGAAGTATTGGTACTCAGCCACCGCCCTTTGAACCACCC
>JAOZVT010000058.1 GCA_025869455.1 Prosthecobacter sp. | reverse complement strand
CCCGCAATGCAGTGGCAAATATTGCCGTTGCTTGAGCAAGGGCATCGCCAGGATTCGACGCTGCCATTTGAAAGAATGTTGTTCCTGGAAGAACTTTTTTTTTGTGTCGGCGAGGGCTCCTTTTTAGTGCTTACGTGCACACGCTCTTTTTAGTGCACCCTTTACATTAGAAAGGAGCCGAGATCTCGGCTGCCATGACTCAAAACTTCATTCTTATCAGGAATGAACCTGAGTATACCCTATTCACTGCATTTTCAGAGTCAGATAGGATCGAGTTTAAATGTATCTTCCTTACTCTCATTCGATCTTACGCAATTTCTTTTCGTCAAAGCCTTGCCGCGGCCGCCATATACTAATATATTTAAAGTTTGGATGCGCTCCCTCCAAGCAGAGACAATAACGGATGCCTGCTAGTCGCTTGTTCCGACTGGGTCTATGGTGCCTTGAACCAAAGAGAAATCTGTTACATCGAATGGGTATTTTTCATCATTCCTTGCTCTAACTTCACTTCAATTTTTATGGGTCTCTCTCACTCTTCAATACAACGCCAATTATTTAAGTCTCGAAATCTTATTATCATTCATCTCTGCTTTCTCTTCTTTCAAACGATGTAGATGTCAATTTATTTCAGAGAGCAAAAAGTATTCTTCACATTGGTGAACCCCAGTGAAAGCGCCAATAAATTGAAAGCTACCTCCCTGCAAAGTTTTGGCAAACATACCTCCAGATGAAGCAACGATATTTCTTATACCAAATTGATTGGCATGAGGGTGGGGAGCAGGATGAAAAGAGAATCTGTCTTTATCCCTGGTGGTGCTGATAGTGTTATTTCCTCGAGTTCGAAGGTAGCGTCCATCCATGCATCTTCGAAAGACGATCGATGAGTTAGTGGCATGATGGATAATAGCAGCGAATGGATGCCCGTTGTGCGTAACCGGGACAAAACGCCAGTGGAAAGAACTTTGATTTGCTTGATTTGTTGGAAGATTGGCTGCATATACCCAATTTTGGGCATCAATGGTCAGATATCTTCCATTTTGATTGCGAATAAAATATCTCCGTTGGGGATCGAGAGGGAAAATTACTGGAGGCTCCACCGGTCGCTGAATGATGGAACGGGAATAATTCTCGAAAGCAATAGAACAAGAGAAAAGAAAAGTGACAAACGAAATGCAGAGAAGGGAACCACACGTAATGTAGGCGATGTCTTGAGGCATCCCAGGAGAGAGATCGGTGGCAATACCAAAGGAGATAAGTGAAGAGCCCAAAGTTCCGATAATGGTGATGACAGGGTGCTTAATGATCTTCCGTCCAAGGATTACTAACAGTCCAAGAATGGCGGGAACAGTGATGAGATAAGAAGATAGAGCAAGTCCCATTTTTTCGATTTTTTCGATGTGTTGGGTCGATTTTATTTATTTACGGTAAAGATTTGACGCTAAAAGTATCATCTTTTCATAATTCAAAGATTTGCAAACATTTCAATCGCTCCCATAATTTTATGGCATCTTCTAGCTCCATATGTTAGTATCACACGGTGTCATTGTACTTCAATCACAACGGTGTAAGTGAGCTCCATGCATCCTTTCTACACGTTGTGAATATTGTGAGATATCGCGTGGACATGCCATTACTTCAACAGGGATGACGTCAAGAGGTTCGTTCATGCCTCCTTCATCTATCGTACTTCAAGAAAAAATGCATCGTGATGTGAGCTCTCCATGCACCTTTCACTATCACGACGAGGGTCATAGGTTCATGACTAATTCAAACTCAACGATTCAACCTCATGACGATAGATTCACCCTCCAATACTTATGACGATATGCGTCGTGATGGAATGCCCTGCACATTTCACATCTAATCGGTACTACACTCATGACGGATATCTTTGTTATACATAGGTTCATGAATCCTTCATCCCTCCAAAACAAAAAGCTCATGAGAGAAAAAGGCATGGTGATGTAAGGAGATCAGGCCACAAACATAGGCGACGTCATAGGTTGCGCCTATAATCATTCCCATTCTCATGATGATAGGCGTCGTGATATAAGTGAGCTCCCC
>JAOZVT010000057.1 GCA_025869455.1 Prosthecobacter sp. | reverse complement strand
CATCAAAACCACCAAAATACTTTCTAAAAACGGCCAGCGCATCAGAATAGCCGCTCCTAACATCACCAGATTGAGTCCCGCATAATAAGGCGAAGCAGCCCCCTCCCGCACAAAGATCATCCAGGCGATTGATCCCATCAAAGGAGCAGCCATGGCTAACCCAAAAAAGCGATGCCAAATGCGCCCAAAGTCCGTACCTAAAATCACCCGAATAAAAACGAGCATGACTACGGTGCCGAGGCGAAAGCCAAAAAATGCCTTTACGCCTTCCTGGCCGTACACCACCAAGTCTAAGGATGAACCCGCCAGCATGAAGATCGAAGCCAGCACAGCACACATTCTGTAGTGCTGAACCCGAATACCCCGTTCATAATTCTGAAACTGCCACATCAACTGGCTGGCAGCATCTGATTCAGGGTTCACTGGATTCTGGATCCTCATGCTTAGGCAGATGGTTTCCTCACTTCCAAGAAAATATTGACTCCGGTAGCCTCTGCTTTAACAACGGCTGAACCTGCAGGAGCACGTGCGGGGGCCAATTTCAAAAACTGTTCTTCATCACGATAGACTAGGTGCCATTCAGCCAAATATTCCATCCAATTACGCCAAGGATTACTTGGATGCACATTAGTGGCAATCAATAGACCACCAGGCGCTAACATTTCATAAAAAATCTCCAATAAGCGGCGGCAAATACGATCTGAAAGATAGTCGAATAAGCCTGCACAATAAAC
Source organism: Prosthecobacter sp. (assembly GCA_025869455.1). Lineage (GTDB taxonomy): Bacteria > Verrucomicrobiota > Verrucomicrobiia > Verrucomicrobiales > Verrucomicrobiaceae > Prosthecobacter. Next base: position 1,331 of record JAOZVT010000057.1, on the reverse strand, counting down.
TACATCGTATTTATCGGATGAATTCGAATTTGGTCTGCCTGCCTCTTTGAGAATCTGATGCACTGAACGTTTCTCAAATCGGATCGCAGTTTTCCGTCCATGACTCAAACGTAAATCCTCCAACACCCGACTTGTATTTTCCAGTGTCTCATCATTGAAATCTAACAATTGAAAATCCGCATCATCGGAGACTGCATCATTGCTTAGAAAATTTTGAATCTCCTGGGCGGGGCCACAACCAAGGTTAAATATTTTTGCCACGCCACGCTCACCTGTGGCGCGGATTGTCTCTGAACGCAGTTGTTCTACCAAATAGACAATCCGATTGCGATGCGCAATGACAGGGGGAATTTCCAGGTACAGCTTGTTGAGTAATTTTGCAAAGACCGAGCTCCCCTCGTACGGATCCCGCAACATCATGCTCACCATCTCATAATCACCTGCATAGCCCAGAGGTTTAGCATAGGTGCGGTAAACAAACGGCGCACATAAAACCAAAGGGTGCAATTGGCGCTTGATGTAACTGCGATGTACTGGCTGTGCCTCTGGAGCAATGGCACTGGCAATCCCTTCAAATCTGCGCATGAGAGGCAAGACCACGGGTATGATGGGAACCTCTAGTTTCTGGATGATCTCACGCTCAGCCGCATGACGATCACCATCTGGCATGGAGCGAACTCCCAATTCCACCTGCTCCATCCAACGTCGCAGATCCGTCAAAAAAGTCTGCATGTCTGCCACCACCACCTTGAAGTCCGGCTGTACTCGGTAAGTCCGTTCTGTCTGTTGTAGGAATTCTGTAAACTCCTCCACTAGCCGCTCCTGATTTTGGAACGGACTGAAGACATCCACATCAATCCATGCCTCATCATCCAAAGACACCTCTAAGATCAGCATGATGCCCGTGTTGACCAAATTGGTGATCACGGCACGTCCAGAATAAAGCATCCGATCATTCACCGTGACCCTAAAGTCCGTCAGCACTTCGGAAAGCTGTAAGATACTGTAAGGATTGTAAACTTCAAATACTGCCAGATGCCGACTCAACCGATGCACCGTTCCACGGACTTCGGCACCTTGACTGTTCCTGCATACAATGATGCTGAGGTTTTCACCAACGTGCCCTTGAGAGGCGGGCATCAATTCTGAGGAGTTGGGGGGCATCTTTCAGACTTAAAAATTAAAATAAAGCTCTTAAATCAATATTTAACTCAAGAGCATCATCCCTGTTTGGCGACAACCAACCTTCCGGTCAACAAGATAATTTCTTTTGGCAAATATGAAAATATTAATCTAAGCAATAAATTTAATTTTTTCATGATAGTCAATTT
>JAOZVT010000056.1 GCA_025869455.1 Prosthecobacter sp. | reverse complement strand
CCCAGGCTACAAAGAGTCCGGTGATGCCCACCAAGGTTTCCGTCACGGTCCAAGTACGAAGGGTTTCACCCACCGTCATGCCCAGCAGTTCTTTAACGATCCAAAATCCAGCATCATTGAGGTGGGAAAGGAACAAAGAACCGCAGCCGATGCCGACGACGACCAGCTCGGGATTCACATCAGGATTACCAATGACCAAAGGAGCCACCAACCCACTGGCCGTGGTGATGGCCACCGTAGCCGAACCCGTAGCCACGCGAACCAGCGCTGCGCAGACCCAGCCAAACACGAGCGGCGGTAGATGCGCAGCCTCGGCCATGTCACCAATGGCCCCAGCAGCACCACTGGCCTCCAACACGCCTTTGAAACCACCTCCACCACCCACCACCAGCAGGGTCATGCCCACCGCCGCGATGGCTTTTTCTCCGATTTTAAGGGACTCACTGCGTGAGAAACGAAAGACAATGCCCGCAAAGATAACCGAAAGCCCTAGAGCCAACGTCGGATTCCCAATCACCGCAGCGATCTGACGCAGAGGATGATTCTCGTCCTTGGATACCAGTTCAGCCACTGTCTGTGTCATGAGAAGCAAGATAGGCACCACTAGAACCGCCACCGTCACGCCCAAAGAGGGCAAATTCCTTGCCGCCACAGCGGGATCAACAGGAGGCAACTCAGGGGTGGCCACTTTGACACGAGACACGACCCAGCGTGCAAAAATAGGGCCTGAAATAGCAGCCACTGGCACTGCCGCGAGCAGGCCCCACAGCATCACTTTTCCCAGATCTGCATTCAAGGCCTGCAATGCCACCACTGGGCCAGGATGCGGAGGCATAACACCATGCATGATGGACAGCACTGCCAGCAGAGGGATAGCCAGTTTGAGAAAGGGTTCCTTAGTCTCGCGAGCGAGGGTGATCAAAATGGGCACCAGCATAACCAATCCCACAGCAAACCACGTCGTTAGACCAATGCAAAGGCCCAAGGCCATGAGGCACCAGTGAACACGCTTGGGACCAAATAAATTGATCAATGCTTTGGCCAACACTTCAGCGCCACCAGATGCCGCCAGCAAGCCCCCCAAGATAGTCCCCAAACCCAAAACACCTGCGATACCGCCTAAGGTGCCCCCCATTCCCCCTTCAAAGGCCTTCACCATTTTCATTGGATCCATGCCTGATCCCAGCCCCATAACGATGGAGGCCAGCAGCAATGCCAGAAAGGCATTCATGCGCAGCCAAGCAATGAGAACAATGAGAACGGCTACGGCAGCAGCAGACAGATAAAGAAGATTAATGGATTCGGGAGTCACAATAAAAAGAAAGACAGAAACGTAGCAAACGGTCAATCCTTCAGCGAGATTTCCTCATTCATCCAGTCACGAATCGTGGCCAAGCGTGCTCGCAGGCTGTTTCCAGCATGATTATCCTGTAAAAGCGACTCATCTAAAATGAGCGTCGTCAGCCAATGCCGCGGTGCCTCTTGCTCCGTTGCCCCAAGCGCATCCCACCAGGCACGCATGGTGATGTTTTCATGCAAGACATGCCCCACAAAACGGGTGATGCCCAAGCTCAGTGCGTGTTCCCAAAGTACTGCCAATAAAAGAGTGCCGACTCCATGCCCCTGAAATTCATCCGCCACGGTGAAGGATATTTCAGCGGCTTGAGGATCCTCCTTGAGTCGCCAAAAAGAACCTCCACCCACGCCAGGAATGTCGTCACGCGTTTGATGCACGGCCACCCAGCCCACATGATCCTTTTGATCGGGCGCACAAATTTGATCCACCAGATGCGGATTCAACTCACGAACGCGCGTCCAAAACCGGAAGTAACGCGACTCGGGCGAGAGCCTCCGAAAAGCTTCCGCAATGAAATCGCGATCCGCTGGCCGGATGGAGCGCACACACAAAGGCGTGCCATCCTCCAGACAGAAGTGGAGTTCGCGCTGCGGATCAAAAGGCATGCACCTATTTGGCGCAGAGAAATCTTTTCACAAGCCTAGCCAAGATCAGAACTTCTCGGTGTCCCAGAAACAGGACGCCGAGACCTTACAGCCAATCCCTCACT
>JAOZVT010000055.1 GCA_025869455.1 Prosthecobacter sp. | reverse complement strand
ATCGTGACTGGCAATACCGTCATCGACGCGTTGTTGATGACAGCTGCCAAGGATCTGGAGCTTGCTGTCCCGCTGGATCCCACCAAGCGTTTGGTCTTGGTGACGTCCCACCGCAGAGAAAATTTTGGCGAGCCGTTCCGCAACATTTGTCGTGCGCTACGTACCCTCGCCGAAAACAACCCGGAAGTGCAGTTCCTCTATCCGGTACATCCCAATCCCAACGTCAAAGATGTGGCCCACGAGTTCTTGGCTGGGCTGCAGAATTTCACGCTGTGCGAACCACTGGACTACGCACCCTTCATCGCTGCGATGAAGCGCGCCTACCTCATCCTTACAGATTCAGGCGGCGTGCAGGAGGAAGCTCCTGCCCTTGGCAAGCCTGTGTTGGTCCTACGTGACGAGACAGAACGCCCGGAGGCTGTTGAGCAAGGTGTGGTCAAGTTGGTTGGGCCGAACTACGAACGTATCGTCGAAGAGGCGCAGCGCTTGCTGGATGATGAAACCGCCTACAAAGCCATGGCGCGGGGTGTATCGCCCTATGGCGATGGGCATGCCGCAGAACGTATCGTGAAGACGCTGCGTGAGCATTTCACCTGATGCGCCTGGTATACCTGTCGCCCATCCCTTGGGAGAGTTTCGCCCAGCGGCCGCATAAGTTTGTCGAGTGGTTCCATGGCCGTACAGGCGAGCCTGTCCTGTGGGTTGACCCTTACCCCACTCGCTTTCCACATTGGAGAGACCTTCGGCGTTCGCGTTTGTCAGCTTCAGCGAGTCCACACACTAGCCCACCAACTTGGCTCACATTGCTGAAACCGGGCGGGCTACCCATTGAACCCATACCCGGTTCTGGCTGGGTGAACGGACTGCGGTGGCGGAGCCACGTGCGCACGATTGGCGACTTCGTGGAGGGCGGCAAAACTTTGCTGGCGATCGGCAAGCCCTCGGTGTTTGCGCTGGAGCTACTCAATCGCTTGCGCGATTGTTCATCTTTGTACGATGCAATGGATGACTTTCCGGCTTTCTATGCGGGCCTTTCCCGCATTGCCCTGATGCGAAGAGAGCGTGAAATCGCACAGCGAGTAGGCATCATTTTGGCATCGAGTTCAGAACTCAAATCTCGGTGGGCGAATATTCATAAAGATGTGCGTTTGGTGCACAACGGACTCGATCTGTCGGCTGTTCAGTCAATGGAGCCGACACCGATATCTTCCAAGAAAAAGGTGTTTGGCTATGTCGGGACCATTGCATCCTGGTTTGACTGGGATTGGGTATGCGCCTTGGCAGCGGCTAGACCGGACGATGAAATCCGCCTGATTGGCCCCGTATTCGATTCATCGACTCGCAAGTTGCCCGGTAACATTAATCTGCTGCCCGCTTGTGATCATGCGGTGGCTTTGAAGGCCATGGCGGAGTTCCATGTCGGACTGATCCCATTCAAGAAGAATGCGCTCACCGCCTCAGTGGACCCAATCAAATACTATGAGTATCGCGCACTCGGGTTGCCTGTGATCTCGACGGATTTCGGTGAAATGAGCCTACGCGCGGGCGAACGCGGTGTATTTATCACTCAATCCGTGAGCGATGCCCCTGCCATGGCTGATTCTGCGATCCAATTTTGTGGAGATGCAGGTGATGCCAGTGCGTTCGCAATCCAAAATACATGGGAGGCTCGTTTTGATGCAGCAAATCTCCTCCCATGATTGTGATGTTGTCATAGTCAATTACAACGCAGGCCGGCTCCTCTCGGAATGTGTTCAATCGGTGTTGGCTGAGGAAGCACAGCACGTCTTTGTGGTGGACAACGATTCGCACGACGCGAGCCTTGCCCATTTGTCGGCCTCGATCAGCGATGTGCGCGTCACCATTATTCGAAATGGCCAGAACCTGGGGTTTGCTGCCGCTTGCAATATGGGGGCACGCGCTTCCAATGCCAGCACCCTGTTGTTCCTCAACCCAGACAGCGTGCTTGCCGTGGGTAGCTTGCGGCGCATGATGGACGTGCTGGAAAGCGACTCTTCAATCGGTATGGTGGATGGGCTGCTTTGTAACCCGGATGGCTCTGAGCAG
>JAOZVT010000054.1 GCA_025869455.1 Prosthecobacter sp. | reverse complement strand
AAGCGCTTGACCGCAAAGGTGTGCAGGACCGCGAGCGCGAACAGGACCGTGGCGAGGATTTCCGTGGGCGTGGGGGGCATCCGTAGATCTTAGGGACCGATGCGCCCTCGGCAAGCACGAGATGCAGCTAAAGCCGCTGCGGGCGGGCAGCGGCTGATTTACATTTTGATGTCGTTTACCTGTTAGGCGGGGCAGCAATCAGCTAAAGATGGAGGTGATCGGCTGGCCTTTGTCTGCAATGGTGAAGGGGCGCTTCGAGGGCGAATAGAGGACCTGGTCTAGTGGCAAGCCTAGAGCGTAGGCGATGGTGGCATTGAGATCTGGCGGCGAGACTTTGTTTTCGGTGACTTCGATGCCACGGTCTGTTTTTCCATAAGTCTGGCCACCGGCCACACCGCCACCCCAGAGAACGGAACTGAACGCTTTCGGGTAGTGGTCGCGACCTGAGTTTTGATTGATCTTTGGCGTGCGACCAAATTCGCTGGTTAGCACAATCAGGGTTTCTTTCAGCAAGCCACGACGGTCCAGATCGGCGAGGAGGGCTCCGAGAGCTTTGTCGAGCTCGGCCAGTTTTTCGGGGAGACGGGCATAGATGTCATTGTGCATGTCCCAGCCGCCATTGGTCACTTCCACAAAGCGGACGCCGTGTTCGATCAAGCGACGGGCCAAGAGACAACCCTGGCCGAAGTTGCTGTCACCATACTCCTCTTGTACTTCAGCAGGTTCTTGATTGAGGTCAAAGGCGGCGAGATCCGCGCTCTTCATGACTTTGACGGCATCACGATAGACATCACTGTACGCCCGAACGGCGCTGTGAGTGTAGGTTTGCTCAAAGCCCGCATTGAGCTTGGCAGACAGGTTGAGACGGTAGTCGAGATCACTTTCGTCCAGATTGGCCAAGCGTTTGCTATTCTGGAGGCCTGTGGCGGGATTGTTCAGCACGAGGGGCTGGAACGAGGCATCAAAAAAGCCACCCCCAGGGTGCTTGCTGTCATTGGAAATGACGACGGTGCCTGGAAGATCTGGATTGCCCTTGCCTTGAAACTTTTGCAACCACGCGCCCATGGTCGGGTGCCGAGTGGCTCCGCGCATGGTGTAACCGGTGTGTTGGTAATAGTTTCCCTGCTCATGGGCACCCTGGGTGCTCATGAGGCTGTTGATGACCACACCGTGGTGCATGTACTTGGCCACGGTCGGTAAACCTTCACCGATTTGGACTCCATCCGCGCTGGTGGGGATACACTTGGTGTCTCCCATGGTGTCTGCCCCGGGACTGACACCAAAGGTGTCCAGATGGGTCATGCCACCTGACATGTAGAGGTAGATGACGTTTCGCGCGGTGGGGACTTGGCGTGCTTTGGAACTGCCTTCAAAGGCCACAGCTTGAGCCTGCCCGCGCATCAGGGGCTGCATGACGGAAACACCCAGACAGGTTTTGGCGATGTTCATGACAAAGTCACGACGAGTAGGCTCTTCAGCGCGGAGGAAGGAAGGCTTCATGGCAGGGATGAACTGAATGGTACGAGAGGGTGGAAACTGGCAGACTTAAATTTTAGGCGTCTGGTAAGGTTGCCCGAAGCTTCACTGGATGAAGAGAAACTGTGATCCGGTGATCAGCGCGTGGGTGATGTCTGCCACGGCTTTGTCTCCGCGTTCATGGACGACTTGAGATAGCACGGCACGCTCATTGTTAGTGGGGCGGCGACTGAGTAGGGCCTCATAGAGCAGGGCTACTTTTTGATCTGGGCTGCCCACTTTGTTGAGTTGCTGGCTGAGTTGGGAGATCGGGCTGATCAGGGTTTGAATGACGGGGCCATTGAGCAAGGTCAGGGCCTGGGGGACTGAGGCGTCGTGATTGGCGTTGTCGATCAGTTCACGATCCGATTGGCCAAAGGTCCGCAAAAAGTGGCCGGGCCGGGAAGGGGACGGCAACTCGGAAGCGCGTGAAACCATGGTGTTATTGTTGGCGCTGCGGGTGAGTTCTTTTCTTTGATCTTTGGTTAGGTTGGCCATGGCGGCTTTATCCAGAACAGGCTTTTTTGTCTGCTGTTTCTGTGGGCGGTATCCTCTG
>JAOZVT010000053.1 GCA_025869455.1 Prosthecobacter sp. | reverse complement strand
CTCCGACGAAAGCGGTGCCGCCGAGGCAAGGTTGCCCTTGCCTCTTTGTCACCGCACTCCGGGACGCTCCGCGACTGCGGGCTGTGCACACCGTTGCGGCACAGGCTTGAGATCTCTGCTTTGACAAATCAATGCGCCTTCGCCAAGGCTTCTAAGTAGTCGAGCAAGGAAGCAAACTCACGGACGCTGAAGTTCATCATCAGGCCGGGAGGCATCATGGAGGTGGGCAGCTTTTGGCGTTCCTTGATGTCCGTCGTTTTGAACGTGAACTCTTGGGCCGCGATGTTGCGCAGCTTCACTTCATTGGCCCCTTCCAAGGTGATGAATCCCATCTGCTGGGTGCCGTCCTTCATGGTGATCAACTCACTGGCGAAGCCTTGCGCGATGGTCTTGTTCGGGTCCAGGATGTTCTGGGCCAATTCAGCGCGTTTGTAGGTCTGGGCGATGTTTCCCAGATAAGGCCCTTTCTGTGCCTGCTCCATGGTGGTGGTGTGGCAGGCCACACAGGTCGCACGGGTGAAAAGCTGCTCGCCCAGGGCTAGGTCACCTTTGGTCTTCATCACCGCTTCGATGGTCGCCTCTGGTGTGAGGGTGGCGATCTTCGGAGTCTTGTCTTCCACCTTGGTCAGTTTCAGAGCCTTGGCGGTACGGTTGGCCACCGCTTTGACCTTCGGATCGGCATCATCCATGGCGGCGAGCACCTTGGGCGCTGCGGCCTGATGTTTGACGGAGCCGATGGCTTCCAGAATCTGGATGCGGCGCTGGGTGTCCTGCCAGCCGAGATCGAGAGCTTTCTGCGATAACTCGCGCGACTCTGGACTGCCACTGGTGCGGGCTGAGAGATTCAGCAATGCGGCATCGGCATAACGAGAAGTTTGTCCATCCAGCTTCTCGGCGATTTGTTCGATGAGTTGATGATGGTTCTCCAGCTTTGGTGAATTGAAGAAGGTCGTGGAAGCGGCTTCGTAGTCCTTGAAAGCACCTTCCATTTTTTGCAGTGGGGCTAATGCACTGAGCGTGGCGGCGGCACCATCAGCGCTGTCGGTTTTGGTGAGGGCGATGATGGCCTGGGAGAGCAACGTACTCGAGAGCTTTAGCTCGGCGGGATTGACGATGCTGGGATTGGACGTCGTCTGGTCTTTGGGTGTCTTGGCGAGCTGAAGCTCTGGAGTACTTTTTAAGACACCCACCAGCATCGGAATAGCCGACGCAGGAATGGTTTCGGCCACAGACAACTGAGCCACGGCATCAGGAATCACCTTCGGGTCCTGCTGCGCCAGGGTGAGGATGCGTTGCAGCGCATCGTCTGACTGGATGCGGTTGCGATTCATCTCCTTCACCAGGAAAGCCGTTTCTTCTGGCGTGGCCTTGGAAAGCGTCTCCTTCAGCACCGCAGCGATCTTCTCAGTCTCACTCCAAGCTTCTGGCTGATAATATGGCCCACGCGTATCTGGCCGCGTGCCCCAGGAATCGCCCTTCCATTCACCTTCCGTAAAATGCAGTCGGCAAAGCGCTGCCAGGATGCTCTGGCGGAAATGAGGATTGGTTTCGTGCTCGAGATTTTGGACAAGGAATTCCACCACGTTTGGAGAATGAAGCATGGCCAGAGCTTTGAGCATACCTTCAACCCAAGACTCCATATTGTCTTGCTGGTGGCTTAGCACAATAGACATAGCCAAAAAGATCTCCTCGGGTTTGTTGCGGGCGGCCAGCGCACGAATCGCGGTATGGGCGATCACCGGATCCTCATTGTTCACAAAGCGTTCGAGTTCAGACTCGACCTCTCCTGTTGCCATGGCTCTGATCTGATCAATCAGATTTCGAACAGGGTTCCGCATGTCGTTGAACTGGCGCTCATAGACATTTGTCATTTTACTATTTCGACGCAGCAATTCCCTCTGTGCTTCGCTGCGGCGACGATAGCTTTCTGGCTTTGTCAGGTCGAGCATTAAGACGAGTTCTTTCTCGCTCAACTTTGCAAAGTCCGGCAGAGCAGGGGCCTTAAAACCCTTCGGTTTCACCTGCACGATGTAACCCACATCTGGACCGGCCCAGTCGAAGGTGGCCCCTTTCCAAC
>JAOZVT010000052.1 GCA_025869455.1 Prosthecobacter sp. | reverse complement strand
TCCGTGCCTTAGCTGAGGATAAATCAGACTTTGCCAAGCTGGATGCAAGTTCCGCCGACCATTACGGTGAGCTGGTGGCACTGGATCGCAGTGTCGGGATGCTGAGAAAGAAACTGCGCGACTCCGGTATCGCTGAGAACACACTGTTGGTCTTCAACAGTGACAATGGTGGTTTGCCGGGCATCACACCGGAGACTGTTGGCGGACTGCGTGGCTTCAAAGGCAGTGTGTATGAAGGCGGGCTGCGTGTGCCTGCCATTATCGAATGGCCGAGCGTGATCAAGCCTCGTGTAACATCCTATCCAGCGAGTACGATGGACCTCTTTCCTACCGTGGCGGACATTCTCAAAATGCCGGAGGACGTGATGATCAAGCCTGTGGATGGTCGCAGTCTAAGACCTTTGTTTGATGGCGAAATCGGAAGCCGTAAAGAGCCGATTCCCTTTCGCTTTGGCAGCAAGGCTGCCCTAGTGGACAATCGCTACAAGATCATGACGGAAAACCTGGAGAAGGGGAGCTTTCAACTCTTCGACCTGGAGGTTGATCCAAATGAGACACAAGATATTACAGCGGAGCAGCCTGAGATGGCGGAGCGCCTGAAGAAGCAGCTGCTAGCCTGGAATGAAACTGTGAATGCTAGCTTTGCGGGCAAAGATTATCCTGAAGGCAGCGTCACACCGCCTGATCCTGAGCCTGTCTTTTGGTATGAAACCGAGGCTTACAAGACCCAGGTGGCGAAGTGGAAGGACCGCTGGGAATACGAATCCTACATGAATCGCCAAGCCAAGGGGAAAAAGCAGGAAGGGAAGGGGAAGAAGAAAAAGTAGCCTAGTTAGGCCGATAGCTTTTGGTGCTGCCGTTGATGGGATCAATCTGAATGGTATAAAAGTTGTTAGGTGGTGCCGATGGGTCTGACACATCTGCGCGGGTGGAGCAGAGTGTCAGATAGGCGTCGCGTAATGGCACGTTGATGCTGGTGGTACCGTTTGGATAAAAGATGATTTTGCGATAGGTGGCACTTTTGGATTTAAAAGGTTCACGACTGGCAACGGGTGCTTCTTCATTTTCTCCTGCTGTGAGAAGTGGAGATATGCTGTTATCAGGAATCATGATGCCTTGACTGAAATACAGGGGGCTTTCGATGGGGTCACGCTCGTTGGCCGTCTCATCATAAAAGTACATCTGAGACGCGTGGTAGCCTTGGACTCCGTTGTCATCTGCATATTGAAAGAAGCGCAGCTCAACGGGCCGGTTGTCCGTTAAGGACATTTGTTTAGCCATGGAGATGCGATAAAGCAGGCCTTGGCCGCTTTGAGTCAGACGGTTTGCTTCCATCACATTCAAGAGAGGTGGCGTCATGATGGCTAGCAGAAGCGTGATGATCATGACGACGACTAAGATCTCCAGCAAGGTGAAGGCGGCCCTAGCCGAGCGATAAATAAGAGAAGATTTGAAAGGTTTCATAAGGATTCAGGGTTATTTGCGGGTCTGATTCCACTTGGAGTTACGCATGGGCACGGAGGTTGAGAAGACCCGATAGTTGAGTTTCAAGCTCTGTAATTTTTGCTCGAGTGTGGCGATGTCTTGAACCAGATTTTCGCTATCAGTGAAGATGCCATCCGGAATGAGTTCAGGCACAGCGTCTGGGTTGGCTGCTTGCAGGCGTCGGGCGGAGACTTCGTCTATGGCGACGAGGGTCACTACGACAACGGGAGGGAGCAAATGCTGGGTGCCTTGGGCATTATTGATGGATTGACCGGCCACTTGAGTCGAATCATAGGCATATTGCGGTGCTATCCAGGTCGTTCCTGTGCCACGATCTTTGGCATCTTCAGCCGTTACTTGTGGTGAGATGATCAGAGCAACGATGTTTTCTGCGATTGGCCGCGAATTGGAGGGAGCAGTTGCCGTTTCGCTAGCCTCAATAGTTTCGTTGGCGGCATTGGCAAACCACTCTCCTGGAGTGACTGAATAGACCTCATTGAGTTCTGAAGCTGGACGATATTCCCATAAACGAAATCGTGTGCGATCTTCTCGAACATGTTTGGGCCGATAGGCTTCATCACTGCCGTGTTTGAT